>QKAI01000450.1 GCA_003246505.1 Spirochaetaceae bacterium
TTCAGAAAGGGCCAGGAGGAGGGATCCGTTCCCGAGGGGAATCCGGAGGATCTGGCCTTGTTGTTCTGGGTTATCGTCAAGGGTCTGGGTATGCACAGGGCTTCCCTGGGAAGCGCCTATGACAGCCCCGATTCAGCGCTTCTGCTACGAATGTTTTTGAAGTGAGGGAGTTCTTTATGCAGAGTATCCGCAGCCGCTTGATAATCGGTCTTATTAAAAACCGTCATCTATTCCAGGGGAAGAGGGAGCGGGATAGGGTGGACGGGAGTTTCTCCCTTGCCGCTTTCCGGGAGAGGATTGACCGGGCTTCGGTGAGAATGAAGCTGCCCCGTGAGGTTCGGTCGGAGGAAACCGTGCTGAACAGGATCCGGGGGGAGTGGCTGATTCCGGATGAGGTCAGTTCCGGCAGGACTCTCCTCTATATCCACGGGGGCGGTTTCGTCTCCGGCTCCTGTCTCACCCACAGGATGCATGTGGCTAAATTCGCCAAAGCCCTGGGGATGAGGGCCCTGGTCTTTGATTACCGGCTGGCTCCGGAACACCCTTTCCCCGCAGCTCTGGAGGATTGCCTCGATGTCTACCACTCCCTGCTGGGGGAGGGCATGCCGCCGGAAGAGGTCGTCCTGGGGGGTGAATCGGCCGGGGGAACTCTCGTTCTCTCCCTGATTCTGGCCCTGCAGGCGAAGGCTCTGCCCCTGCCGGGAAGGGCTTTCGCCATCTCCCCCCTTGTCGATTTCCAATGCACCGCCGATTCCTTCACCAGGAATGCCTCCCGTGACATCGCCCTCATCGACTCCTGGCATCTCTGGGGAAATGACTACCGCCGGGGCCACGACATAACCGACCCCCTCCTGTCACCCCTCTTCGGCGACTTTTCCCGTACTCCGCCTCTCCTTTTGATGGTGGGTACCCACGAGGTGCACTTCGACGATGTAAGGGAACTGGTCCGGAGAATCGGGGAGCAGGGGGGAGCGGTGACCTATTCAGAGTGGCCCCGAATGGTCCATGCCTTTCCCATCATGGCCCCCCTCTTTCCCGAGGCGTCCCGGGCTCTGGAGGAGATAGGACGTTTTGCCCGGGACTGACCATATTTCAAGGCAGTAAAATTCTCAAACCCGGGTATCTGATTTTCCGCGGTTTCCAGGCCTTTCCCAAATCGGCGAATTATGGGAAAATGGCGGGACTATGATAGGTAAACTGGCTCTTCGGAATGCAGTCCGCCACGGGAAAAGTTCCCTGCTGATCCTTTTTTTCATGACCGCTGTGGGAATGGTTTTCATGGGGGGGAATTCCCTGCTTCTGACGATTAACCGCTCCTTGCAAGAGGGGCTGCGCAGCAGCATCACCGCCGATGCGGTCATCATGACCGAAACCAGGGAGCGGATGTGTCTCTTCGGTGCCGATATCCCCTCTATCGGAGAGTTTTTCACACTTCCTTCCCTTCCCAATAAGGGGGATCTGGAATCCCGTCTGGATTCCCTGGCCATAGTGAAGGAATACACCCCCCTTATATCCGGTTCCGCCATGATGGAGGTCGCCGGATACGGCCGGGGCGTGCCCTTTTTCGGTATTGATACACAGAGTTATTTCTCCCTCTTCTCCGGGGTGGAGATTTTGGAGGGAAGTTCCGATTTCATCGGTCCTGGCATACTGGTCTCCCAATCCCTGGCACGGGAGTGGGAAAGAGAGAAGGGGGAGCCCCTGCGTTTAGGGGATGCGGTAAAATTCAGTACCCTGGGTGACATCGGTTTCAGTATCCGCCTGATTCCGGTCAAAGGCATTTACCGATACTCCTACTCCCATCCCCTCATCGACAGCCTGGTTCTTATGGACGCGGGATCCGCCCGGGCTCTTGTGAGAGTTCTGGCCGATCAGACCAGGGATAGCTCCCCCGAAGAAGCCAGCGATCTTCTTAACGGCGATCCGGATGATTTTTTCTCTGCCGATTTTCTTTCCGGCGATCGGGAGTCCGAGGATATCCTCTCCTCCCTGAACGCTCTCTTCCACGAATCTCCGCCGGAAACCGGGACGACCGAAGGGGGCTGGCACTTTTTGCTGGTGCGATTTGCTCCCGGATCATACAAGGCCCATATGCGGAATCTGAAGGCCTTTCTGGCTGGGGATTCCCTGCAGGTGCTGGACTGGCGGCAGGCGGCGGGGGCCTCCGTCAGTTATGCCCACTTCATCCAGCTGTTCTTCTATGGGGGGTTCTCCCTGATTCTGCTTGCCGGCATACTGGGCATCGTGAATATCATGCTCATCAGCCTTTTCCAGAGGACTGTGGAGTTGGGAACGATTCAGGCCCTCGGCGGCACATCCCGCCTTGTCCGGGGACTTCTGAACCGGGAATATCTTATTCTCTCCCTGTCCGGCGGTCTCATCAGTCTGATCCTCTCCCGTCTGCTGTTCCTCTGGCTGAACGGCCGGCATATCCTTTTGGGAAACTCCGTTTTGAATATGGTTTTCGGGGGCAAGCCTCTCTATTTTCCTTTCTCCTCCGGATTGGCCGCCATGACCCTTGGAATCTGCCTGGCAACCGGATGGATTTCCTCCCTCTATCCTATCGGAAAAATGCTTAAGCTGGAGCCGGTGGACGCCCTGAAAGGGGGCCGCGATGAATAGGCGGGGCCTCTGGATACTGGCTTATCGGAATATCCTGAGACATAGGCAGAGGCTGGTTTTTCTCTTTGCTGCACTGTTTCTCTGCTTCTCGCTCATTTCCCTCCTCTCACTTGTTTCCGAAGGGATGGGGCGCAATGTAAACGATTCTTCCCGCATCCATTACGGGGGCGATTTTTTCGTGGCGGGTTTTTACGGCGATAACAGGGACAGGCCGATGTGGATCGACCGGCCCGGAGAAATTCTCGATCTGGCATCCGATGTGCCCGGAATAGCGGCGCCCCGGAGTCAGCTCTTCAAGAAAGCCCATCTCTATTTTAACGGCCGATCCCAGTTGGTGAAAAACGTCATGGGGCTGGATTATGAAAGGGAGCGGGATAACCTGAATCATTACGGGGCGAATTCCGGGTCTTTGGACGGACTGGGCGAACCGGGTCATGTGGTCCTTTCTTCGGCTTTGGCCGAGAAGATGGGCCTGCGGGCTGGAGACGGGATAACCCTCAAGACGGCCAATCCCCGGGGGCAGGTTAATACGGGAGAATTCATCGTGGCTGCTCTTATCGATGACGATACCATACTGGGCTATTATCGCCTCTTCATGGACCGGCGCGATCTGAACCATCTCCTGGGTTGGGGAGAAGAAGATTTCAGTTCCCTGGGATTCTATCTGGACGATCCGGCGAAGACCGAATATTGGGTTGGGGAAATGCACTCCCGGCTGGAAAGGGCCTATCCCACTGCGGGAAGCGTCCTGACCCGGGATGATTACTACGGGGAAATGGAAAAGGCCTGGAAGGGGATCCGCTATTTCGTTTTCTCCCTGGGGGTTTATGTATCCGAAGTGGACGATCTTCTGAAGGCCATGGATCTGGTCTCCTACTTCATCTATCTCATGATGCTTATCATTACCTTCGTCTCCGTACTGGTGACCTATAACATTATTCTTCACGACCGAAGCCGGGAGCTGGCCGTTTTCCAGGCCATGGGCATGACCCGGCGCCAGGTGGAGGGTATGCTGCTGACCGAGTTAGCGTTGCTTCTCCTTGTTTCCCTTGCGGTCGGTTCGGTTCTATCTTTCCTTCTTCTGACCGCGCTGCGCCCCCTCGATTTTTCGGGGATACAGGGATTCGGCATCTTCCTCAAAGGGGGAAAACTGACCGGGGAATTTGATTTTTCCCGATATTGCTTTAATATAGGTGTTATCCTCACCGGGGTTATACCGTCGGTTTGGCTGCTGGTCCGCCGGGAGGTATCCCGGCCCCTGGCCGGCACACTGAAAGGAGACAAATGAGAAAACCCGCCTTGATCCTACTGTTACTGGCAGCCGCCGGGGCTTTGTTCGGGATAGACTTCCAGAAATTACTCGCCGATGCGGACAACCTGGTCAACTATCCCTCCGCCGATTTTCAAGCCCGCTACACTATCGTCCAGGATATTCCTGCCGAAGGAAGAATCACCACGGTAGCCTCAGTTTTCCGCCGAGACCGGGAAGAGACATACACTATCGTCATAGAAGAGCCTGCGGAAAACAGGGGGCAGGGTTATTTGAAACGGGGCGCCACCCTGTGGATTTACGATCCCGAATCGCGACAGTATAATTCCACCTCATCCTCGGAGCGATTTCAGAACTCCAACGCCCGTAATTCCGATTTCACCCGTTCCACCCTGGCACAGGACTACCGGGTGGTCGCGTCGGAACAGGTCGTTCTGGGACAATACCGGTGCTGGCTTCTGGATCTGGAGGGGGTGACCGACGATCTGACCTATCCCCGTATGAAGATTTGGATAGACGAAAATAAGCTCGTTCGTAAATCGGAGGATTACAGCCTTTCCGGACGGCTTCTCAGGACAACCCTCATTCCCTCCTATCACAATCTGGGAGGTCTCTATGTTCCCTACAAGGTCCTTTTCGTGGAAGAACTGGAAGGGGCCATGGTAAACGGTCAGTTCCAGAAGGAAAAAACCCAGATCACCGTGGAGAATCCCTCGCTCACCGAGCTTCCCGGTTCTGTATTTTCCAAATCCTTTCTGGAACGGGTCAGCCAATGAGAATCGGAGGTTTTCTCTTTTGTTTCTGTGCCATTCTGGTTTTCGGTTTTTCCCAGACCGACGATCTACTGGATTCCGGTTCCCTTGACAGCCTCTTTGATTATCCGGGTGAATCTGAAAACGAAGAAGGTGACACAGCCAAGGAGACGGGATCGGAGAATACGGTACTGGAGGATCTTCTGGATGTAAAAAGTCTGACCTTGAAGGGGGACTTCACCATTATCGGCGGTTACAGCCCCGGCTGGGACGACTCCTCCCTGAGCGGAGGCAGTTTCAGGGGCTCGCCCATTCTGGAGTTGACTTCCCGCCTGATCCTTGACTTCAACCTGTCCCGGGACTTCCGGGTTTATCAGAAATGGACCCTGGAATCTCCCGATTTTATCCTCGATCCCACGGAGATTTTCGCCGATTACCATCCCGCGGAGAATCTTTCCTTCCGCCTCGGCCGGTTTTCCGAAACCTGGGGGGAATCCAGGAATTTCGCCTTTTCCCATCTTCTGAACCGGGTTCCCGATGGATTTTCCGGCAGTACAGACATTCTGGCTGCAAAGGTTGAGATCCCCTGGAAAACGGGATATATGGAAATGATCGCCCTGACCCGGGAGGGGTTCTGGGAAGACGGTTCTCCCTCCCTTGAAGATTTCGGCTGGGGCTTTCGCCTGAATCCCCCCTTGGAGAAAATGGATTTGACCCTTTCCCTTTTCGCCCACCCGGACATGCATCTCCGATCCGTGCTTAGCATGAAGACGACCCTTTTCGACTCTCTGGAAACCTATGGGGAATTTCTGACAGCCCTGGATACGGATAATCTGGATGTGGCGGATGATACGGACAACCCGGTGGATTTCTCCTTGAATCTAGGGATTTATAAAGATTTCTTTAAGAACCGGCTAGCCCTGGGTGCGGAGTATTTTTACAACGGTGAAGAGTCGGAAATGGGGCTGGCTTCGGGCAGCTGGGAGCTCTATCACGGTCATAATGGAGCCGCCTATGCCCGATGGAAAGGGAACGGCTGGGACCTGACCGCCTACGGACGTTACAATCTCTATGAGAAGAGCGGCATCATCGGACCTGCCCTGAATTGGCATTTTTCCGATGAGGGGGTCATACAGTTCGGAGGAGCATGGACCTGGGGAGAGGGCGCCTACGGTCAGGCGAATCCCGATGAACTGGACCGGGCGGCTTTGGTTTTCCTAAGGCTGAAGGTCACCGGTTCCTGGGAAACCACCCTGTGACCCCGGTCACCGCGGTCATCGTCACTTTTAACAACCGGGAGATGGTCCTGAGACAGACGGAACGTCTCCTGTCTTCCTGTCCGGAGGGGCTCTCTCTCATCGTTGTGGACAACGCCTCCTCCGACGGGACAGCCGGGGCACTAAGCGATCGATGGAGGGG
>QKAI01000376.1 GCA_003246505.1 Spirochaetaceae bacterium
AGACCATGAGCTCCTCGAGTCCGGGTATGTTCTCCACAGCCCAGGACATTTCCGCGAAAGCCCGTATCCTGCCGGAATAGTGCTCCTTTCCCTCGTCATAGACCGCCGATAGCCCCTCATCCATCCGCTCCGGGGAAAAAGTCCCGTCGGGATAGTAAAGGGATCGGGGACTGTAGACGGCCATGCGGCTCTCATCATCGATAGACCCTTCCAGGGAGGGATTCTTTTCCAGGATTCTCCGGCGGATCCTCCTGTCGCACTCCTCATCAAGGCAGTATCTCTGAACATCCTCCACTTCAAGACCCCGCCGGAGGAAGCCTTCGATAATCAGCTCCTTCTCCTCCTCCGTTTCATAAAGCCCGGCGATATGGGTTCCCCAGTGGCAGACATGCTCCCCGAACCCCAGTTCCATTCGTTCCTGATCCGACGTATGCAGGTACATAATGCGCCTCCTACCTGTTATTAAACTATGGGCGAAAAAAGGGGGCAAGTCAAATTTCCGGGGCTGAATTTATTATGTAAAAATGACTCAGAATACTCTTGACCACGAAAGCCCTTAGGGGCTATTCCTTGAGTCGGGAGTAACCATGAACGACATTTTTTACCCAAAGCTTTTTTCCCTGGTCAAGGCGGGCATCCCCCGTCGGCAGGTCTATTCGGATATTCTTTCCGGTGTGGTGGTGGGCATCATCGCCCTGCCCCTGTCCATCGCCTTCGCCGTCGCCTCCGGGGTCAGCCCGGAAAAGGGGCTCATCACCGGGGTGATCGCCGGCTTCCTGATCTCCTTCCTAGGGGGGAGCCGGGTTCAGATCGGAGGGCCCACGGGGGCTTTCGTCGTTATCATTTCCGGGATTGTAAGCAAATACGGCATTGAGGGTTTGTTCTATTCCAACATCATCGCCGGAATTTTCCTGATCCTTTTCGGAGTCTTCCGGATCGGGCGCCTTCTCAAGTACATCCCCCATCCCCTGATCACCGGGTTCACCAGCGGCATCGCCCTGGTCATATTCACCACCCAGATCAAGGACGCCCTGGGGCTGCCCCTGGCCTCGGTTCCGGCGGAGTTCCTGGGCAAGTGGCACACCTACATCACCCATTTCCCCGGGACCAATCCCTATGCCCTGGCCATCACCCTGGCCACCATCGTCATCATCGTCGTGACCGGACGGATAACCCGGCGGATACCGGGCTCCTTCATCGCCATCGTCCTCATCAGCCTGACCGTCAAGCTCCTGAGGATCCCCGTGGAGACCATCGGATCCCTCTACGGCACCATACCCTCCGGCTTCCATCTGTGCGTGCCCGCGGCGGACAGCGCCCTCTGGGGGGGATACGTTCAGTCCGGCCTGGTCATCGCCCTCCTGGGGGGGATCGAATCGCTCCTCTCCGCCTCCGTGGCGGACGGCATGATAAGCGGCAACCACCGGTCCAACACGGAGCTGATCGCCCAGGGCATCGCCAATACGGTGGCCCCCTTCTTCGGGGGCATCCCCGCCACGGGGGCCATCGCCCGTACGGCGGCCAATGTCAAGAACGGGGGGCGGACGCCCATCGCGGGCATGGTCCACGCACTGACCCTGCTGTCGGTCATGCTGTTCTTCGGACCCCTGGCCCGGTACATACCCATGTCCTGTCTGGCGGGCATCCTCATCGTGGTCTCCTACAACATGAGCGAATGGCGCTCCTTCCGGGCCATGCTCAAGGGGCACGGCTCCGACGTGATCGTCCTTCTGGTGACCTTCTTCCTCACCGTGGTGGTGGACCTGGTGGCGGCCATCGAAGTGGGGGTGGTCCTCTCCAGCCTGCTCTTCATGAAGCGCATGGGGGATCTGGCGGACAAGCGGATCGACTTCGTGGTGGATTCCGACGTGATTGACGACTATTCCGATCTCCCCGAAGGCCTGGGGATTTACGAGATCTCCGGGCCCCTCTTCTTCGCCTCCGCCCGGCGCTACGTGGAACTCCTGAAGGAGATCGGCCTGAGGAACCGGGTCCTCATCATCCGCATGCGCCACGTGGCCTTCGTGGATCATACGGGGTGGATGAACTTTTCCGACGCCCTGAAATTCCTCAAGGAGAAGCACATCACCGTGCTCCTCTCCGGTCTGGACGGGGCGGTGGAGGAGCATCTGGTCAAGGAGGGCCTGGCCGATCTGGTGCCCCGGGAGCATCACTACTCCACCTTCCGCGAAGCGGCGGACCGGGGAGCGGAACTGGTAAGGGAGTAGGCTGATTTATTCGTAATTCCCTTGCGTTCTCCCGTTAGAATACGTATGATGGGATCATGAAAAATAGCTTTCTCGAATTAATTCACCGGGAGGTGGTCCCCGCCCTGGGATGTACCGAACCGGTTGCCATATCCCTGGCGGCGGCCAAAGGGGCGGCGCTCCTCCCCGGCGAGCCGGACCACATCGATGTGAGCGTAAGCGCCAACATCCTCAAAAACGCCATGGGCGTGGGCATACCGGGCACCGGTTCCCAGGGACTCGACCTGGCGGCGGCCCTGGGAGCCCTGGCCGGGGACGGGGAGGCGGGTCTGGAGGTGCTCCGGTCCCTGACTCCCGGGGACATTGCCCGGGCCAAGGATTTCGTAGCGGAAAAAAAGGTGGTCATCGCCCTGGCTCCCGTCACCGAGCCGGTTTACATCGATATCACCCTCACCGCCCGGGGAGAGACTGCCCGGACCATCATCACCAAAACCCATACCAATGTGGCCTATCTGGAAGGGGGCGGCCGGATCCTCATCAACCGCATGACAACCGACGAGGTCTCCGCCGAGGAGGAGGATGTCCTTTTCGAAACCCTGACCCTCCGGTCGATTTACGACTACGCCCTCAGCGCTCCCTTCGATGATATCAAATTCATACTGGAGGCGGCGAAGATGAACCGGGCCGCCTCCCGGGAGGGGCTGACCCACAAATACGGCCTGGAGGTGGGGCGCACCATTCAGGAGAGCATGGAAAGGGGCATCCTGAGCCCGGGGCTTGAGAATCTGGCCGCCATGGAAGCGGCGGCCGCCTCGGACGCGCGCATGGCCGGCTGCACCCTGCCGGTCATGTCCAATTCGGGCAGCGGGAACCAGGGCATCACCGCCACTCTGCCCGTGGTGGTCGCCGCGGAGATGCAGGGGGCGAAGGACGAGGAACTCGCCCGGGCCCTGATCCTGAGCCACCTCACCGCCATCCACATCAAGCACTACACGGGCAGGCTCTCCGCCCTCTGCGGGGCGATCATCGCCGCCACCGGGGCAAGCTGCGCCATCGTCCACCTCCTGGGGGGCGGTTATGACGAGATGAGCTACGCCATTCAGAACATGGTGGGGGACATCGCCGGCATGATCTGCGACGGGGCCAAGAACAGCTGCGCCATGAAGATTTCCACCTCCGTCAAAACGGCGGTCCAGGCGGCCCTGATGGGGCTGCGGGGCATCTCCGTCTCGGGCAAGGAGGGGATCATATCCGGGGACGTGGAGAAAACCATCCGCAACCTGGGGAAACTGGGAAAGCTGGGCATGGGCGAGACGGACCGGGTGATTCTGGATATCATGATCAACAAGGATTAGGGCGTAAGTTCAATTTTTGTTAATATTCCGTTAATGTGATTGAGGGGAGGATCCTTCTATACTCCTTCTTCAATGAGGCGTATTTTTGGACTCACTCTCCTTTTAGTTTTTATTTCAGCGGCGCCCCGGGCTGAGTCGTCCGACAGGGAATCTCCGGCGGACGTGCTCTATCTGGGGCCCCTTTTCTGGAATGCCCTGGTCTGGTATCCCCAGATGGCGGCGGGGGTTGAGTTCGCCCAGGTCACCCCGGAGGACTGGAAGGAACATCTGACCCACCCCTGGGTCTGGGACAACGACGAGTTTTCCGTCAACCAGATAGGCCATCCCTATCAGGGATCACTGCCCTACACCACCTCCCGCGCCGGGGGATGGGATTTTTCCGCCAGCCTCTCATCGGTCCTTCTGGGAAGCCTCACCTGGGAACTCTTCATGGAGAACGAAACCCCATCCAAAAATGATTTTATCGTGACCACCGCCGGGGGCGCCTCCCTGGGGGAGATGCTGTTCCGTCTCTCCGAGGCGGTCCGCCCCGCGCCCGGGGACAGTTCCGGCGTGGTGGCGGGGAATCTGGCCGCGGGGGCGCTCTCCCCGGGGGGAACCCTGGGGCGCATCGTCTACGGGCCCTCCGCCGACGACTCCCTCCGTTCCGTCCCCCTGCGGATCACTCTGGGCTCCTTCGGGGGAGTCGACCTGTTACCCGGAGAGCCTGCGGGGGGCATGGTCACGGTTCCCCTGGACCTCCGCTACGGGGAGAGGCCGGGGGAGGGTTTCGTCCCCTTTGACATCTTCTCCCTCCGGGCCGGACTGGGGGGGGATGCCGGGGATTTCTACGCCTATTTCTTTTCCGAAGGGCTTCTGGCCGGAACGCCCCTCTACCGGCGGAACGGGGACGAGGATATCCTGGGATGCTTCCTCCACTACGATTTCATCTACAACGACATCATGAACCTGAGCGCCAACAGTCTGGGCATCGGCTGGGTCAGCGGTCTGGAGAATCTTTTCGACGGGGGAGAAGGAGCCTTTCGGGAGCTTCATCTCTCCCTTGTCCTGAACGGGGGAGCGGAGTGCCTCCCCTTGAAGATGGAGGACCTTCTCCACGGGGAACCGGAGGAGGAGCGGCGCAGCTACGACATGGGGGTCGGCGTGAATTTCAAGGGGGCCTGCGAATTCCCCCTGGGGCTGCGGGCCGCCCTCCGGGTGAGGGAGAACTATTACTTTCTCTACCTCTATCCGTCCGCGGTTCCCGAGGGGGGCTCGGCCGGCTCCGTGCACAGGAACATCCTGGAGGCGGGTCTTCGCTTCCGGGTGAATCCCCTCTGGTCCCTGGAGGGGACCTTCTCCTGGGGGGCGGGCCTGTCCGATTACTCCGATCTTCCCGATGTTTCCGGCAGGGTCCTGGGATTTCGCCTGGGGATCAATTACCGGGTGCTCTAGGAACCCCTTGCACCGGCGGCCCCTTTCCCCTATAGTGTCCCCATGAGCGATGAAGATCAGACGGTAATACGCAAGAGTCCCCGAAAGTTGAAAAACACCTTTCAAATCGAACAGCGCGGCGTTCTTATTGTCCTCTCCGGTGAGGAATTAGGGAAATTCTGTCTCCTCGACTGCCCCCGGACAATCATAGGAAGGGATTCCTCCTGCGACCTGAGCCTGGAGGATGAGGGCATCAGTAAATTCCACTTCCGGGTAAGCGCCGAGCAGGGGTACTTCTTTATTGAGGATCTGGGCTCTTCCAACGGTACCTACGTGGACGGGAAGAAGATCAAGAAAAAATCCCTCCTGAACGATTTCGAGCGGATCGTGGCGGGCAAGACGATCATCCGCTTCTTCATGGAGGAGTCCCTCTAAGCCATGATGACCACAGGGGATATACTGGATCGGGTGGAAGGGGCGATCGCCTCCTGTCTGCCCGGGGAGAGCAGCCGGGAGTGGCTGGAAAGGACGGCGGGTTCCGCCTGCGACATTGAGGATTTCGCCCAGATCGACCGGTTCACCGAGCCGGGGCGGGATCTGCTGGCCCGGGGGGGCAAGCGCTGGCGGCCCCTGGTCATGGTGCTAACCGGCCGGGCCCTGGGGGGCGGGGAGGGTGCCATTCCCTTCACCCCCCTGGTGGAGCTTCCCCACAACGGGAGCCTCATCATCGACGACATCGAGGACAACTCCGTGGAGCGCCGGGGAAAGCCGGCGGTCCATCTCCTCTACGGGACGGACCTTTCCATCAACGCGGGGAATCTCCTCTACTTCCAGCCCACCTGGATCATAGACCGCTCCGATCTGCCCGCGGAGAGGAAGGCCCTTCTCTTCTCCGGCTACTGCGAGGACCTGCGCCGTCTCCACCTGGGACAGGGGCTGGACATCTGGTGGCACAGCAACCACGACCGGGTCCCCCCCCTGGAGGAGTACATGCAGATGTGCCGGTTCAAAACGGGGAGCCTGGCCCGCATGGCCGGGCGCTTCGGCTTTCTTTTGGCGGGGAAAAGCCGGGAGGAGTCCCTGGAGTACGCCCGGGTCTGGGAGGACATCGGGGTGGGGTTCCAGATCGCCGACGACATCACCAACCTGGCCACGGGCAACCCGGGGAAGGACCGGGGGGACGATATCGTGGAGGGGAAGAAGAGCCTGCCCGTGATTCTCCACTACGCCCGCTCCCCGGAGACCCGGACAGAGCTCTCCCGCTGCTTCGCCGAAGCCCGGGAGAGGGGCATCGCCGGGGGTAAGGACGCGGTGGAAAGGGCCATCGGCCTGATCGAAGCGTCGGGCTCCCTGGACGGGGCTGAGGGGATAGGCCGGGAGCTCCTGGAGTCCGCCGCAGACCGCCTGAGGACGCTGCTGCCCCCCTGCGGGGATCGGGACACCCTGACCGGCATGGTGGAGGGCTTCCTCAAGAAAAGGGCCTGATTTGACCCTCTCCCTCTCCCTTTCCGACCTGGCCCACCGCTATCCGGTGGATATCTGCAACAGGGGCATCGAACTCTACAACGAAGGCCGGGTGGGGGACCTCTATTTCGACGAAGGGAGAATCGAGGCGGAGGTGGAGGACGGGGGTGACTCCTACGACGTAAGGATCAGCCTGAACAACCGGGGGGTCCCGGTGGATACGGACTGCTCCTGCTCCCTCTGTTTCCAGGCGGGTTACTGCTCCCACATCACCGCCCTTCTGGTCAAGCTGATCAACGAGAAAATCCAGCTGGTCTCCCTTCCCGACCGGGGTCCCGGGGCGGAGGTCCTGGAACGGAACGTCTTCGAGGATTTCCCCGTCTCCCCCCTGGAGAAGGGAATCGTCTCCGCCCGGGTCATCCCCCTGGAACCGGAAGAATCCTCCGGCGCGGCCGCTTTCCCTCCGGATAGAAAATCCCTCCGCCCCTCCGCCGGAGAGGGCACACGATGGAAGGGGGCCCTGAACCTGCGGTTCCGCTCCGGCCTCTGGCGCCTTTCCCCGGTGCTCCTCTACATCAAAAAGGACGGCGGCCCCGGACGGATCGACCGGAATTTCTCCTTCCACCGGATCACCGAACCCCTGACCGGGGAGGAGGAGCGTTTCCTCCGGGTCCTGGACCTGGTCCCCCGGGGACAGGAGGAGGGCATCCCCTTCGAGAAGCTGGGTGATACGGTTCTGAAGGATCGGGAACGGCTCACCCTGATCAACGACGAGGGGCAGCCCTACGCCTTTCTGCCCCTGGAGAAGCTCATCGTCTCCTTCGACCCCCAGTCGGAACGGCTCTTCCTGCCCGAACTGCGCCTTCCCTCTCCCCGGTCGGACATCTTTCCCGCCGGAAGGATTCTCGCCGCCGGCGGGGGGGAACTCTTCCTGGCCGACGAGGCGGGGGGAACGGTTTATGTCTATGCCATGGGGGACCGGGCGGAACTCTTCGAATTTCTCCGCAGCCGGGCCGAGGCCCCCCTCTCCCTGGATGAAATCCGCCGGGCCCGGGAACGGTTCGCCCCCTGTCTGGACGCCACCCTCTTCTGGAACTTCTCCCCCCGGGAGATCCGGCAGCTCACCATCGTTCCCGGCACGGTGCTCACCGGCTACGACGGGGGGGAACAGGGCTGCGCCTTCCGCCTCTCCTTCGACTACGGCAGCCGGGGAGTCTTTCCCCACGACCGGCACAGCTACCGGACGAACGGCCGTCCCGTCCGCTGCCGGGAGGAGGAGGACGAATCCACCCTGGTGCTCTTCTCCCGGGATTACGAACGGGAGGGGGAGATCTTCCGCTGGCTGGAGACCTGGTTCCTGACCCTTTTCGGCCCGGGCTCGTACAACTCCCCCCTGAACCGGCTCCGGAGCAGCTACGAATTCACCCTGGCCAAACCGCTCACCGAATTCCTGAAGGAACAGGCCGATTTTCTCCTGGACCGGGGGATCGAGCTTCGCCTGGAGAAGCAGAAGGGCCGGGTGGCCCGCTCCGGGGGGGGATCCTGGCAGTTCCGGGGCACCGGATTCCGGGAGTGGCTCGCCCTTTCCCTGAGCTACGGGGACAGGAAGATAGGCCAGGCGGAGCTGGAGGAATTCCTCCAGGGGGGCATGCTCCGGGCCGGCACGGACCTGATCATCATCTCCTCCGGGGAGAGGGAGAAACTCCGGATCCTCCTGGAGCGGGGGGAGCTGAACAAGGGGCGCCTGATCCTCTCCCCCCTGGACTACGAGGCCCTGGACCGGCTGGAGGAGGATTTCGGCCTGACCGATGACGCGGTTCTGCGCCGGGCGAAGGAGCGGGCGGACCGGCTAAAGGGGTTCCGGGGCCTGGAGAGCGTTCCCCCCCCCGACCGGTTCCGGGGGGAGCTCCGGCCCTACCAGAAGGGGGGCTACGACTGGCTCCACTTCCTGCGCCGCTACGATCTGGGGGGGTGCCTCGCCGACGACATGGGCCTGGGGAAGACCGTGCAGACCCTCTGCTTTCTCCAGAGCCTGAAGGAGAGGGGAGAGCTGGGGCCGGTGCTGCTCCTGGCTCCGGTGACCACCCTGATGAACTGGAAGGGGGAGGCGGAGAAATTCACCCCCGACCTGGCGGTCCTGGTGCACTCGGGGGAGGGGCGGAGCCGCAGCGTTGAGGATCTGTCCCGGGCCGATCTGGTCCTGGCCAGCTATCAGACCTTCCTGCGGGATGCTTCCTGGATGGGGGAGGTAACCTGGGACAGCCTGATCCTGGACGAGGCCCAGGCGGTGAAGAACTGGCAGTCCAAGACCCGGACGGCGGTGAGAAAGCTGGGGGCCCCCCGCCGCCTGGCCCTGACGGGCACCCCCGTGGAGAACGGCATGGCCGAGCTCTGGTCCCTCTTCGACCTGCTGGAGCCGGGCCTGCTGGGAACCCGGGACATGTTCCGCCGGCGCTATCAGCTGCCCCTGGAACGGGAGGGGGACAAATCCCGGGCGGAGGAACTGCGCCGCCGGATCGCCCCGCTCATGCTGCGCCGGAAGAAGGAGGACGTGCTGGAGGATCTTCCCGACAAGGAGGAGACCCTGGTATGGCTGGAGATGGGGGAGGAGCAGAGAAGGGTTTACGACGAGGCCCGCCGGGGCTTCCTGGCCCTCATAGAGGAGACCCTGAAGGAGAAGGACCCCTCCCAGGCGGCCATGGAGGTTCTCACCGCCCTGCTCCGGCTGCGGCAGCTGGCGGTCATCCCCGCCCTGGCCGATCCCCGGCACGGCCGGATTCCCTCGTGCAAGCTGGATTTCCTGGACTACTTCCTGGACGACCTGGAAGCGGAGAACCACCGGGTGCTGATCTTCAGCCAGTTCGTCCAAGCCCTGGCCCTGGTGCGGGAGCGGCTGGACCGGCGGGGCCTCCCCTACGCCTATCTGGACGGATCCTCCCGCCACCGGGAGGAGGAGATCGCCCGCTTCCAGGAGGGGGCGGGTCCCCCGGTCTTTCTCATCAGCCTCAAAGCGGGGGGTGTGGGGATCAACCTGACCGCCGCGGACTACGTGCTGATCCTGGATCCCTGGTGGAATCCGGCGGCGGAGAACCAGGCGGTGGACCGGGCCCACCGGATCGGGCAGAAGCGTTCGGTCATGGTCTACCGGCCCGTGGTGCGGGACACGGTGGAGGAGCGGATCCTGGAGCTGCAGGCCCGGAAGCGGGAACTGGTCTCCGATCTGATCACCGAGGAGGCGGGCTTCCTCAAATCCCTGACCCGGGAAGAAACGGCAGCCCTATTCCGCTAGACCGGGCCTTGTCGCTGGCCAGGCCCCGGATCAGGAGGCCCATGTAGGAGGCGTAGCTGTCCTCCGAATCCAGGTTGTGGATGCTCCCCAGGATCAGGGAGAAGAACATGTTGGAGATGAGCCGGGGGGACGCGTCGTCCCGGACCCATCCCTCCTCCTGGCCCTCCGCCAGAAAACGGGCCACCTTCTGTTTGATAATCTCATAGCTCCTCTTGTAGAGGGTCTCCAACTCCGTATCCCGGAAAACGCGGCGGGCGCAGAACTGCTCCGTGGTCCCTATCACATCGGCCAGGTGCTCCATGAGCATCCGTCCCCGGTCCAGAAAGGGAAGCTCCCGCTCCAGAATGCTCTCCACCCGCACCCTCTCCCTTTCGAAGAAGTGGACCGCCGTCTTTTCCAGCAGCTCCTCCCGGGAGTGGAAGTGATTGTAAAGGGTTTTCCGGGCGACCCCCAGATCCCGGGAGAGCTCGTCCATGGTAAAGGGCTTCCCCTCTAGCAGATAGTCCACGGTCCTGTCCAGGAGCCTTTCCTCTTTCTCTTTTTTCACAGTTTCCCTCCCGTAAGATATTCCAGGGCATAGAGGCTTTGGAAGTAAAGGAGGATCCGGGAGAGCCGGTCGATGGAGGCGCTCTCCTCCTCCAGCACCTTTTTCAGATACTCCTCTTCCCCCTCCGCCCCGGCCTGCCAGAGGCTGCGCTTGATCTCCCTCTCCTCCCGGATCTTTCTGATCTCCACGTCCCCGTAGAGGATTCTCTGTTTCTGCAGCTCCAGGGCGTTCCTTTCCGATTCCAGACTCTCCCTCAGGGAGGAGAGGGCCTCTTCGTAGCGGGCCCGGGCGGCCCTTTCCTCCCCCCGGGACTCCTCCCAGTCGTGGCGGTCTCGGCCGCTGTCGTAGATATTTCCCTTCAGGGCCAGGGTGGCCGTGGCGGTGACGTTGCCCCTGTACCACTCCTCCTCCCCGAAGGGGAGGGTGTCGGCCCCGTATTTCAGGTCCAGCTGAAAGCCCAGGTCGGGAAGGTGGGACTTCTGCCTCTCCCCGATCCGGCTGAGGTAATTCAGGGCTTCCGTCCCCGCCTCCAGCTGCCGGAGCTCCCCGTTCCCCTCCAGAATCCTCTGCCACAGAATCTCCCCGTCGGGAAGGGAATCCTCCCCGGCCCAGACATCCCCGGGATAGGCGTAGGACAGGAGGTCGTCGGTGACCTCCCCAAGCCCGGTCAGGCTCTCCAGGCGCCGGAAAATCTCCCCCCTCCTCTGGGTGAGTTCGGTGCGGGCCAAGGCGATTTCCCGGGAGAGCATCTCCGCCTCCAGCACATCCGTCTTGAGGAGGAAGCCCTTGTCGTAGCTCTCCCGGACGATCCTCGTCAGCCGGGGGGCGGTCTCCTCCTGAATCGCCAGATGCTCCCCGGTCCTGTCCAGGACGGCCAGGGAGGTGAGGAGGGTTTCCAGCTCCGTCCGGATCTTCCTCTCCTCCAGGGAGAGGGTTCGGGCCTGCAGCTCCTTTTGCGCCCCGGCGGCCCCTACGGCCAGGTCCAGCTTGCCCCAGGTATAAAGGCTCTGGTTGAGGGTCAGGCCCAGCTGGTAATAATTGTTCCCCAAATCGTCCATGAAGACGATGTCCCCGGCGGGGAGGGCTCCTATGCCGGGTATGGTGCCCAGATCCCCCGCCGCCACGGTTATGCCCTCCTGGGGAAAGGCCAGGTAGCTGTAGCTGAGCAGTCCCGAAACAAGGGGGCCCCTGGCCGCCCGGGCCTTCTCCTCCCCGGCGGCGGCCCTGTCCGACTCCCCCCGGAGCCGTTCCAGGGAGGGGTTGCCCCCCAGGGCCAGGGAGAAAAGGTCCTCCAGATCGTAGGGGGGGGACTGGGCGAAAAGGAGGGCACCGGTCAGCATCAGGGAGGGGAACAGGGCGGCTTTCTTCATTTTTTATGCTCCTCCAGGAGGGAGTAGAGAACCGGGATGAGGATGAGGGTGATGAGGGTGGAGGTGGTGAGCCCCCCGGCGATGGCCTGGCCCAGGGAGCTGAGCATCTTCCCCCCCTCTCCCCAGCCCAGGGCGATGGGCATGAGGCCCAGGATGGTGGTCAGGGTGGTCATGACGATGGGCTTGAGCCGGCTCGAGCCGCCCCGGACCACCGCTTCCCGGAGGGGCACCCCCCGGCTCCGGAGCAGGTTGGTGTAGTCTATGAGGACGATGGCGTTGTTCACCACGATCCCCGACAGGGCGATCATGCCCAGGAGGGAGACCACGTTCAGGGTGGAGCCGAAGAGGAGCAGCCCCAGGATGACCCCGATGAGGGTGAAGGGGACCGAGGCCATGACGATGAGGGGCTGGAGGAAGCGCTCGAACTGGATGACCATGACCGTGTAGACCAGGAAGATCGCCGCCGCCATGACCAGGAGCATGCTCCGGAAGGAGGAGTCCATCTCCGCGGTGCTGCCCCCCACTTCCCACTCCACCCCCGGGGGAAGATCGGTTTTTCCCAGTTCCGAAGCGATTCTGCCCCGTATCTCCCGCACGTCCGATTCGTAGAGCTGTCCCGACACCTTGAGGGTCTTCATCCCGTCCCGGTGCTCGATGGCGGATACGGTCTTTTCCCGCCTCAGGAAGGCGAAGGACCCCAGGGGCACCGGCTCTCCCGAGGCGCCCCGCAGGGTGATCCTGTCCAGTACGGAGGGATCGGTCTCCCCGTCCTTCAGGGTGGAGGTCAGGCGGATCGTCCGCTGCCCCCCGGGGGTGTCCAGCTCCCCCGCCTCGGCGCCGTTGAAGACGATGCGGTTCGTCAGGGCCGCCTCCGCCGCGCTTATGCCGTACTGCCCCATGAGCAGGTGGTCCAGGTCTATGACCAGGGCCTCCTGGTTCACATTGATGCTCCGGTCGATCTTGCTGATCCCCGGCTCCCTTTCCATGAGGGCCTTGACCTGCTCCGAAGCGGCTATCAGGTCCTCCATGCTGTTCCCGAAGAGGTCTATGACCATGCCCCCGCCCCCGGTGGAGGCGGCCAGGAGTTGGTCGAATCCCCCGTTGCTCACGGTCACGTTCAGGTCGGGGATGCGCCGGGGCAGCTCCTCCTGCAGCAGATTGATCAGCTCCCGGGCGCCCCTCTTCCTCTCGGTCAGGCGGACCAGCTGCAGGTTGCCGTAGCTCCTGTTGTCCGCCGGGCCGGAGAGCATGCCCCCGCCCCCCACGGTGAAGGCCGACGTGGTCACCTCCGGGGCGAGCTGTGCGATGGTGCTCTCCACCAGGGCGGTTTTCTCCCAGGTTTTTTCCAGATCGTAGGAGGCGGGGAATTCGCAGGCGAGGGTGATCTCGTTCATGTCCGTGGAGGGGATGAATTCGAAACCCAGAAACCGGGTGAGGAAGAGGCTCAGGAAGAGGAGGAACACCGCGATGAGCACCACCAGGGGGCGTCTGTCCAGAACCCTTTCCAGGAGGCGGGCGTACTCCCTCTCCAGCCATGCCAGGGCCCGCTCCATGAAGGAGAAGATCCGCTCCAGCCGGGGGGATGTTCCGTTTTTTCTTGCCAGGGGCTTCAGCATCTGGGAGGAGAGGAAGGGAACGATGACCAGGGCCGCCAGAAGGGAGGAGAGGAGGGCGAAGCCCATGGTGAGGGAGATGTCCCGGAGAATCTCCCCGATCATGCCCCTTAGGAAGAGGAGGGGGAGGAAGACCGCCAGGGAGGTCATGGTGGAGGCGGTGATGGCCCCGGCCATCTCGTCGGTCCCCGTCCGGGACGATTCGATCCGGTCCCCGGAGAGGAGGAAGTGGCGGTGGATGTTCTCCAGAATCACGATGGAGGAGTCCACTATCATGCCTATGGCCACGGTGAGCCCTCCCAGGGTCATGATGTTCAGGCTCATGCCCCGCAGTTTCATCGCCGCCAGGGCGGTCATGAGGGAGAAGGGGATGGAGAGGGAGATAATGGCGGTGAGGCGGATGTTATGGAGGAAGAGGAAGAGGATCAGAACCGCCAGGATGCCCCCCATGAGGGCGGAGTTGATCACCGACCGGAGGGAGAGCTCGATGGTGCGGGAGTCGTCGCTCAGGGTGGCGAAGGAGAGGCGCCCCTCCTGTTCCGCCTCGATCCGGGCCATCTCCCTCTTTATCTGTCCGATGGTTTCCGTGGCGTCCGCCTCCTGGACCAGGTCGAAGCTGACCATGAGGATCTCCTTGCCCCCGGAAAGGGCCAGGACGGACCGGTCCTCCAGGGACCAGCGCACCTCCGCCACGTCCCGGATGCGGACGGGCAGACCGTCCCGGCTCCCTATGACGGTCATGGCCACCTCCTCCAGGGAGGAGTAGCGCCCGTCGGTGCGGATGTTCAGGGTCTTTTTTTTCATGGTCACCGATCCGGCGGGGAGGGAGCGGTTCCCGTACTCCAGGGCGTTCAGAACGTCCACGGGGGTCAGTCCCGTCCTGGTCAGCCGGTCCGGATCCAGGAGGACCTCCGCCTCCCGCGTCAGGGCTCCGGTCAGGCTTACCTGGCCCACCCCGGGGATGCGGGAGAAGCGGGGTATCAGGCTCCGGTCCATGTAGTCGGAGAGGGTGACCAGGGGGAGTTCGCTCCTCACCGCCGCGGTAAAGGCGGAGAGGGAGGAGGAGGACATCTTGAACAGGGCCGGAGGTCCGGAAATATCCCCGGGCAGGTCTCCGGCGGCGCTGTTCAGCCTCTCCCGGATCTCCGTGGTGCGATCGTCGACCACCGTGTCCATGGTGAAGGAGACCATGATGAAGGAGAGGGAGTCGGAGGAGGTGGAGCTGATCTCCGAAACGCCGCTCAGCAGGGCCAGCTCGTCCTCAAGGGGATTGGTGATCTCCCTCTCCACATCCTCCGGGGAACCCCCGGGCCAGGTGGTGAAGATGAGGACGCGGGGCAGCTCCACCTGGGCGAAGAGCTGCTGCTTCAGCCCCGCCAGGGAGAGGAGCGAACCCAGGAGCAGGGTCGCCGAGAGGATCGTGATGACCGCCGGATGGTCAATGGCGTAGCGGGAGATCCTCACGGGCCCGCCCCGTCCAGTATCCGGACTCTCTGCCCGGGAACCAGGAAGTTCTGCCCCTCCACGATAAAGTCGTAATCCCCCCAGCCGTCGGGCAGGGCGCAGAACTCCTCCGTTTCGAAAATCTCCCCGTAGGGCAGGGGCTGCGCCTTACCGTCCCCGTCCACGAACCAGACCCGGCCGTCCTCGGTGACCGCCTCCAGGGGCAGGTAGAGCCGATTCTCCCGAACCTCCAGATTATAAACCACCGCCAAGAGCATGCCCGGCTTGAGAAGGGGATTTTCCTCCAGGGTCAGGGTGACCACGAACTGTCCCGTCCCGGGGGAGACGTAGGGGGCCACCGACTTGAGCCGGGCCCGGAAGGACTCCCCTTCGAGGGCGGGGGAGGTGACCCCATTCACCCTGTCTTCCTCCCCGTTCAGGAAGAGGGGCAGGTAGATTTCGGGGACCCCCGTCCGGACCGTCAGGTCCCTCAGGCTGCCGATGGTCAGCACCGGGGTGTCGGTCCCCGCCATGGCCCCCCGGTTGATGTGCTCCGCCAGCACCGTCCCCTCTATGGGAGAGGTGAGCCGGGTATAGCCGAACTGGAGCCGGGCCAGCTCGTACTGGGAGTTCAGGGCGTCGTACTGGGCCTTGGCCCGGTTGTAATCCTCCTCCGATGCGGCCCCCGCCTTGTAGAGGGCGGAAAGGCGCTCGTAGGTGGAACGGGCCGCCTCCCAGGAGGCCCGGGCCTGCATGAGGGAGAGGCGGTACCCCTCCGGATCGATCAGGGCGACCTCCTGGCCCTCCCGGACAGTCTCCCCGGTGGTGACCAGAATGTCGTCTATCCGACCGGGAATCCGGGGCACCAGGGTGATCTGGTTATCCGACTGGACCGTTCCGGTCACCAGAACCGTCCGGGCCAGGGTGCCCCGCCGGGCCTTCTCCACCCTCACCGGGGAGAGAACCTCCCGGGATTCCCCCTCCTTCCCCCGGTCCGGGAGGAGCCAGAGGAGAATGAGAAGAAGGAAAAGCAGGCCCGTGATCCCGTAGGGAAGGCTCCTTTTCAGGAATCGGTTCATGAAAACCTCCCGTATTTATACAGAAGCAGTGTCAGATGTGTAATAATCAGACCATTCAGGGTTTTCGTCAAGGGATAGGGGGAGGAAATTATACAAAAAAAAGGGGGAATGGGTAAAAATGGAGAATGAAGAATTAAGAATAATCACGCGGATCCCTCTACTGATTTGTATATAACTAAACTCTCCCTTGCTGTATCTCCCCGAACATCTTAAGCTGACCCATGCAAAATGAATATCCCGATAAACTAAGCAACAACCGGAGAGGGGCTCCCTTTTTCCAGGGTTTTCTAAAAGGAAGCGGGGCTAAGTCATGATATTAGCCAATGCAAAAGGTAAAATACAAACTGTCCTCGGGCTTATTGATTGTGAAAGATTAGGATTCACATTAATACATGAGCATCTTCTCTCTGATTTCAGGTGTCTCATGGGTGCTTCAGAACAGAATTCCGAAAAAGCGCTGAATCTACTAAAGGACGATAAGCATTTACTTATCAAGGAAGTCGCCAGATTTCGCCTGGCCGGGGGAGGGGCGGTTGTTGATGTGACTCCTCTTCCCCATTTGGGGCGTGATCCCCAAGGACTTGTCGATATTTCAAAAGAAACTGGCGTACACATTGTGATGGGGGTGTCATTCTATACTGAGAATTACTATGGCCCATGCCATTCTGATATAAATCGCATGACGGCAGAAGAACTCGCCCGAGTGTATATCGAAGAAATCACAACTGGGGTGGGAGGGACCGGTATCAAGCCTGGGATAATCGGAGAAGCCGGATGTTCATGGCCGCTAACAAAGAACGAAGAAAAATGTCTCCATGCCGCATCAATCACACAGCTTGAAACGGGATTGCCAATAAGCATACATCCAGGTTCTCATCCAAAATCCCCGATGCAAATCATGGGAATCCTGAAATCTTACGGAGTTGAACCATCACGGATTATAATGGGCCATATGGAGGAGACAATTCCTCCGGAAGAGAAAGACTTGCGGTATGAGCTGGCCGCAGCCGGGTGTTATCTCGCCTATGATACATTCGCGGTCCCCGAAAGGGCCCTCCCATCGTTTGCTCGAGAATTGGGAGACCGAGGACGTATCAGTCAGATCGCTGATTTGGTTGGACATGGTTTTTCACAGCAAATTTTGATTTCCCATGACTCCCTCACTAACGAATTGATGCATATTAACGGAGGCCCCGGAATCATTTATATCCCAAAGAGGGTCATTCCGGAGATGAGACTAAGGGATATTTCGGAAAAAGACATTCATATGATTACTACTGATAATCCTTCAAGGGTCCTCACTATTCAATGACGAAGCATAAAGAAAAATCAGAGGCCCCGGTCAGCCGCCTCTCATATTCATAATTCATACCGAGAATTTGAGAGTGACATTCTCCTTCTATACTCCGACGGGGATTCCCCCCTTTGAGCTTTGAACAGGAGGGAGTAATAGCTGGAGTCGTCGAAACCGACAAGAGAGGCTATCTGGGTGATCGTCATTTTTCCGTTCTCCAGAAGGGATAGGGACTCCTCGATTCTTGACCGATTGATGAATTTAAAGGGGGTCGTGCCATAGATCTGCCTGAAAATTCTGGAAAAATTCCTGGGGCCCGTATCCGCCATTTCCGCCAGTTCCCCCAGGGTATAGGACAGGGAAAGATTCCTTTGAACGTTCCCGACGACCCCTTCTATCCTCAGCCGGATATCCCGATCCTGAAGATAGTCCCTGCGGCCGATCGCCCTGACGATGTGGATCAGAACCGTTTCCAGAAGAGCCTTCGCGCAGGACTCGTATCCGTACTCCCTCCTGTAGGTTTCCCTGTCGATCCGATTTATGGTATCGATAATTCTGGTCATGTCGTATTCGGTTATCCTGGTAAGGAGGAACTCCTCCGGATTCAAGTGCAGACGGGGGAGAACGTCCTTTGAGAAGAGGATGTTTATGTAGGACAGGTTCCTGTTATCGATATAGGAGTGCTCCCGCCCTATGGGAAT
Source organism: Spirochaetaceae bacterium (assembly GCA_003246505.1). Classification (GTDB taxonomy): domain Bacteria; phylum Spirochaetota; class Spirochaetia; order DSM-2461; family DSM-2461; genus SZUA-368. Next base: position 17,776 of record QKAI01000376.1, read on the forward strand.
GAATATCACGCTGCCCGGAGAAATCGCCTCTTCCCTCGACCCCTGCCGGTGGGTCCCTTTGCCGGAATAAACGAATACCAGCTCATAGAAGTCATGGGAATGGGGGGGATACTCCCTTGAGATTTCCATGTGGAGAACTTTTATTTCAAGATTTTTATCTGAGAAAAAATCCCTGTCGTAATACTTCTCCGCCGGGGGTACTTCTATCTTCATGTCCATATTATACAGGGGCATGTCCCGATTCTCAATGACAATGATAAAATCATGGATGATAATTCTTTATCATGAGGGAATTGAGGAAAAGCAAAACCGCCGCCGGGAGCATCGCCCCCTATATAAACGGGCTCCTCTCCTATATGCAGGGATACTACAGGAAAATGGTCCGGACGAATCGTCCCCGAATGGAATTCGAGCAGCTGCTGATCTGCCTGAGCCGGAATTTGCATTATCTGAACGACAGGCATCCCTATGCCTCTGTCCCGGAGGAAATCCGGTTCATAGAAGAGTATATGAAATTCCAGAAAATGAAAAATGACAGGATTCAATATGAAAGCAGGATCGGAGCCAATATCTCCCACTATTCTATCAGGCGGTTTGTCCTCTTCTCCTGTCTGGAAGATATGATCGGAAATCATTTCGAATATTGCCGGGACGATTTGACTGTCTCCCTGGAATCACAGGGTGACCGGGAGATTATCCTTGGCAGAATAATCGGTACGGAGAGGGAAACCTTCGCCCGGATAAGGGTGAGAAAGAAAAAATACGAGATGATTTATAGAATAAGAAGACAGGGAAAATAGAGAATAAAATAGCATATTATCATTATAGAGGCGCTTCTATTCCGTCTTGATCAGCCGGACTCCAGGATTGAGGAAATGGGAATAGGGAAATGGAGGACCCCCTGGACTCTATTCGGAGCGGATCTACGAAAACAATTCCCATTGAAGAGTTCTTTGATTTCCATGAAAGTTGAATTTGATCCACTTGCCAGGCAACATCAAACTCCTCGAACATGGCGATTCCTGTTATAGCGCATCCTCATCGTGAACCCGATTATTGGATTAGTTGTCAGAATCATTCCTGGGAAGAAAGGGTGGAACTCCTCTTTATGTGATGAACCTTAGGCTTAAATTGAGAGAGAAAGGATACAAATTCCTCTCTCCCTTCCTCGAAGCTTTTTGTCCAATGGAACATCTTCTTAAGCATTTTCAGAGTGGGTCTATATCCGCATTTTTCCAGGCCCAGGATTTGTTTGAGAAAGCGCGTTGCTATTCTTCGTTTCCGCAGGGAAAGTGGGGTGTCCATGAAAATAACAAGATCCGCCCAATCGAAGAGATAGCGCTGGTATTTCCGGTCCGAGCCCTCCAGAATCCACTGCCCCTTCCTGTCTATCCTTTCCAGAACGGATCTCTGATCATCCCGGGGGCGGGCGTAATCCGATTTGGGGATAGGATGGGCGATGGTGTCCAGTTCATAGAGGGGAAGGCCTGTCGATTCCGCCAGGGCTCTGGCGAATGTGGATTTCCCGCTCCCCACGCTCCCGGTGATGAGGATTTTCCGAGCATCGGAATTCATTTCACCGCCCTCGTCGCCATATAGGTGCATATGAAATCATCCAGCGGCCTGCCCGCCCCGCTTTTATCCTCGTAGAATCCGGTCAGGGAAAAACCGCAGGAGATCTGGCCCTGGATCTGATCTTCCAGGGTATGGCCGAAGAGAAGGCAGCCGTTCCCGTCAAACGTCTCATCCCTGCCCAGATCGGAGTAGGGGATAGGGTGCTTGATATTGAATCGGCCCTCCCGGTAGTCCCCGTTGTCAAAGAGGAACCGGAGGGGATTGAGGAATCCGGAGAGGAGAACACCCCCCTTCGCCAGAACCCGGTAGGCCTCCCGCCAGACGGGGATGACATTTTCCACATAGGCGTTAGCCACGGGGTGGAAGATCAGATCGAAGGTCCCATCATCAAACAGAGAGAGATCGTCCATGCTGCACCTGACCGTCCGGAGGTCCAGGCCGTACTCCTCCGCCATCAGCCTGTCCTGCTCCAGCTGTTTTGCCGATATGTCGACCACCGTCACATGGGAGCCCGCCGCCGCGAACACCGGGCCCTGCTGGCCGCCCCCGGAAGCCAGGCAGAGGACTCCTTTCCCCTTCAGGTCATCGGGATACCAGCCGGGGGGCACGAACCTTGTGGGGGTGAGTTTCAGTTCCACCTTCCCCTTACGGGCATTGGCGATCCGATCAGGTCCGGCGGGAATGGTCCAGGCATATTTTTCCGATACCAGCCGGTCCCAGGCCTTACTGTTCGCTTCGGTGACGTTCATCTCTTCCTCCCCGCATAGAGGCCGTGGCGCGCCGTATTTTCTGATAAGAATTCCCCGTCCACGGGAATATGACAAAGGGGGTCCAATTCGAAAATTCCTGTCATCCCCTCTATCTCTTCCGGAGAATGGAAGATTAATACATCTCCATAGGGATCATCTTCATACCCCCCATACTTATTGATATAGGCAATGACCAGCAAACCCTCCTTTTTCAGTACATTCAGGCACTGCCGGATGCACTGGCGGGAATCATCCGGTTCAAGATGGTATATAGGGCCCATACACAGGACCACATCGAAGGAACTATCCCTGTGATGTTCAAGATGCCGGGCGTCTCCCACGCGGCAGGTAACATCCAATTCCGGGGAGAGAAGCAACTTCCCCTTCAAAATATCTATATGAACGGGCGTGATATCCTCTGCGAACAGGGAGCAGCCCTTCTGGGCATAGTGGAGAGCATAGGCTCCTGTCCCCGTTCCCAAATGCAGAATCCTGTCTCCGGGCTTTATGAGATTGTCCAGAACATTTGTCGTGACTATGAACTCGGCGGGATGACGTTTTAACCTGTTGTCCTCATCGTATTTGTTATAGTATTGGACGGTTTTATTCATCACATTTCTTTTCTGAGACGGATAATCTCCGCTCCCCAGACATCCCAGTGCTCCTTCCCGCCGTCCCTGGCGTAGCCGTGCTTCTCATAGAAGCGGATGGCCCCGTCGTTTTTCTCCAGAGTCCAGACGATCATGGTCCCGAAGCCTTTCCCCTGCGCCTTTTCCTCCACCGAACGAATGAGTTCGGAACCGATCCCCAGGCCCTTGAAGGGGGGCTCCACATAGATGGCCATGAGGTCATAGGCGCGGGGGATATCCTTCTCCCCGGCGGGGTGGTGGGTCGCGAACCCTTTGATAATCCCGTCGTCGAAGATGTCCGTTTCAAATTCCGGGGTATTGAGCCTTTTGCCCATGTTTTCCATCGTACCCAGGACAGATCTTTTGTTGAAGAGATATTCGTCGGATATGATGCCCCGGTAGGCGGTCCTCCAGCAGAAAACATTGATCTCCGCCATGCGGGGCAGGTCCTGTTCCGTCGCTTGTCGTATCATGTACAGATTTTAACATATGTTCGGGAATCTGGAAACGGAAGTTTCCGGTTTGAGCAACCTCAATATTATCCTTTTTTTCGGAAAGGGATAATATGATTCTTTGGAATATATTTCGTCAATATGGAATCCGGCCTTGCGTGATGGTACGGCCAGTTCCCATTCAAGGTGGAAATTGATAAAGAGGGAGAGATCATCCCGCCCCCAGATCCTTGTTAATGTCTTCCTGAACATCCCCCTATGGGTCACGATGAGAGCTTTACCCCCCGGTTTCAGAATTCGGTAGAATTCCCTAAAGAGATCCAGAGTTTTTCCTTTGGGGATATGGAAGAGGGAATAGAAGCTGATGATTCCGTCGAGCTCATTATTACGAAAGGATGTGGAGATC
>QKAI01000267.1 GCA_003246505.1 Spirochaetaceae bacterium
AATTTATGCTTATATTTGGGTGTGTACGATTACAGACAGTTGGAGGCCCTGGGAGCGGTGATTGAGTTCGCCGGATTCGACCGGGCCGCGGACGTGCTGGGACTCACCCAGGCGGCGGTCACCCTGAGGGTGAAGCATCTGGAAAGGGATGCGGGCAAACCCCTGCTCATACGCTCCCATCCCCCGGAACCCACGGAGGCGGGGAAGATCCTCCTGAACCATTTCCGCAAGATCCGCCTCCTGGAGGAGGACCTGAAGGAGGACTGGGAGGGGGGGATCACGGGAAAGCCCCTGACCCTGGGGGTCAACGCCTCCACCCTGGGCAGCTGGTTCCCGCCGGTGCTGCGGTTCATCATGAAATCCACCCTGGTTGATCTCCAGGTGGGGGAGGCGAAGGTTGTCCATACCCTTCTGCAGCAGGGGACCCTGGCGGGGTGCGTCAGCATCAGGAGCAAGGCCTCCCGGGGATGCTACGTGGAGTACCTGGGGGAGCTGGTCCTCCGCTGCGTCGCCTCCCGGGAGTTCAGGGAGACCCATTTTCCCCAGGGCATTACCCCGGAGGGAATGGGAAAAGCCCCGGCGGTTCTCTTCCATCCGGAGAGCCAGATGATGCGCTTTTTCCAGAAAAGCTCCCTGGGCCTTGCCCCCTTTGACGTGCCGGCCCACTACATCCCCACCCAGAGCGAATCCCTGGATGTGATCAGCGCCGGAGCGGCCTACGGGTTTATTCCCGATCCCCTCTTCCACCGTCACCGGGCGGACCGGGATCTGGTCGATCTCTCCCCTCTCAGGCCCATCGTGATCCCCCAGTACTGGCACCGGTGGGGCATAGAATCGGATCTTCTGCAGCTGGTGACTATGAAAATCCGGGAGGAAGCCCGTTCCCAGCTGATCCAGGAGGGGGCGTCCATCTAGAAAACATTACAGATCTGTAAGGATTCCGTTCATATTTTGTTCACATCATATGACTATTCTGTTAGCGGTACATTAAAACGACACCATCGGGGGATCACCCTACGGGAAGCCATAAAAGGAATTGGAAAATGAGAAGAATAAAGGGTTTTTTATTAATATTGATGCTTTTCGCAGCGGTTCTTACGAACTGCCTGGCCCAGGCCGCGGAAACAGCCGGAGCACCCCTCCTGAACGGGGATGAACTTTTTACAGCCCGGGACCGGAAACAGACGGCTGACACGGCCGGAGCTGTCCGGCTGATCCCGGAAAGCGGACGGGACACGGTCATTGCCGGAGAAGGGATCTACCTCCTGGGCGGGACATACAGGGGCACGACCATCGTCATCGATGCGGGTGACGACGCCAAGGTCCAGCTGGTCCTGGACGGTCTTAAAATCACGAACTCCGACAGTCCGGCGGTTTATGTCAAATCGGCGGACAAGGTCTTTCTGACAACGGCGGGAAGCCCCAGTTCCTTCCAGGTGACCGGAGCCTATACCCCAGACGGAAGCACCCATCTGGACAGTGTAATTTTTTCACGCTCCGATATTGCCCTGAACGGAACCGGTTCCCTTGAGATCGTCTCGGCCCAGGGCAACGGTATTTCCACAAAGGACGATATGAAAATCACCGGGGGAACCCTGAAGGTCACCTCCCTCAAGGACGGGCTGGAAGCGAACGACTCCATCCGGGTCTCCGGGGGAAATATAACCATAAATTCGCAAAAGGACGCAGTCCACAGCGAGAATGACGATGACAACTCCACGGGCTACGTGTTCATCTCCGGGGGAAATCTGAACATCAATGCGGGGGATGATGGGATACAGGGAACGACCATCGTTCAGATCGACGGGGGAACCATTACCATTGCCCAGAGCCGGGAGGGCATAGAAGCCACCCATGTTCAGATCAACGGGGGGACAATCAGCGTTAACGCCGGGGACGATGGCATCAATGCCGCCTCCAAGAGTCCGGGCAGCGTCATCCTGGAAGTGAACGGGGGAAACATCACCCTGATCATGGCCGCGGGCGATACGGACGCCTTCGACGCCAACGGGAATCTCTTCATCCGGGGGGGTACCATCGACATAACCGCCCGGTCCGCCTTTGACGCGGACGGAACCGCCCTGATGACCGGGGGCCATGTGACCGTCAACGGGCAGGTGGTGACCGAGCTGAAGGTTCAGACTTTCGGCGGAGGCGGCAGGAGACACTAGGATGGGAAAGGATATCTGCTTCTTCGAAAGGAAGGAAGTAAAATATCTTCTGAGCCGTTCCCAGTGGGAGGGGATTCTCTCCGCGGCGGGAGGAAAGCTTAAACGGGATGATTATTTCCGCTACTCCCTGGGAAACATTTACATGGATACCCCCGATTTCCGGCTGATCAGAAAAAGCCTGGAGAAACCTGTCTACAAGGAGAAAATGCGCCTTCGAAGCTACGGCAGATTCGCCGGGGATGAGGAAATTTTCATAGAACTGAAGAAAAAATACCGGGGCATAGTCTATAAAAGACGCATCAAAATACCCATGGCGGAAGCGATCCCCTTCCTGGAGGGGAAAAGGGAAGTCCCCGGCCAGATAGCCCGGGAAATCCGCTACTTCACAGAATTCTATGAAGGCCTCGCCCCTTCCCTCTTTATATCCTACGACAGGGAAGCCTACGGGGGGACGGAGGACAGGGATCTGCGCCTTACCGTTGACAGCAATATCCGCTGGAAAGATGCCGTGCCGGGAGCGCAGTCCCTTACGGGGGGTAACTCCCTCCTGGCCGAAAATCAGCTTTTGATGGAGATTAAGTGCGCCCGCGCCCTGCCCCTGTGGCTGACCGGCGCTCTGGCGAGGGAGGATATATACAAGACCTCCTTTTCAAAATACGGGACAGCCTACAGCAGGAGGTGCTCCCGGGAGATGATTAAAGCGGCCTGCTGATTGAGGAGATAATAATGAATGAAATATCGGGACTTCTGACTGGTATGGGCGATACGGGTCTGACATCGCTGACGGTATACGCCGCCAACATCGCCGCCGCCCTTATCCTGGGTATGGTTTTTTCTCTTGTGGTCCAGTGGAAAAGCGCCGTATCCCGGTCCTTCGCCCTGACAATTGCCCTGCTGCCACCGGTGGTCTGCGTCATTTTCATGCTGGTGAACGGTTCCCTCGGGGCTGGAGTCGCCGTCATGGGGGCCTTCTCCCTGGTGAGGTTCCGCTCCCTCCCCGGTTCGGGCCGGGAGATAACCGCCCTCTTCATAGCCATGGCCATAGGATTGACCTGCGGCATGGGAAATCTTCCCTACGCCCTGGTATTTTCAGGCATCATCATTCTGGCACTGGCTTTTCTGGAGCAGATCCGCTTCGGGGAGCTCTTCTCCCGGAACGCGAAGAGGGTTCTCATAATCACAATACCGGAGGATCTGAATTACGGTGAAGTTTTCAGGGATGTCCTGGAAAGGCATACCCGTCGTTACAACCTGACCATGGTCAGAACCACCAATATGGGAAGCCTCTTCAAACTGCACTATGATGTGGATTTGAGGAATCCCGGAGAGGAAAAGGTATTTCTGGACGAACTGAGGGTAAGAAACGGGAACCTGGAAATCAGCTGCGCCCTGGCGTCCCAGGGGAATGGCGAACTTTAGCCGCAGCAGAATATAGTTTGATATCCAAACTATATTGACAGGGAAGAGGCTGTTCCTATATATTTTGAATATCAAATTATTCGAGGTTCAAAATGATAGGCCGTTATTCCCGTCTCACCCAGTACGGGGAGATCTTCACATCCGCCGAATTTATACGGGTTTTCACCGGAACCCTGCCCATCCTCCCCGGGCTGCTCCTGCACGGTAGCCACCCGGTGGCGGGCAATGTCCTTTACCTTCTCTCCCTGGGGATAAACGGCCTGCCCATCGTCTGGGAAGCGGTCCGGGGTCTCCTCCGCAAAGAGGTTAACGTGGACGAGCTCGTCAGCATCGCCATCATCTCCTGCATCGCCTCGGGATACTATCTGGAGGGGGCGGTGGTCAGCGCCATCATGGTCATCGGCTCCCTTGTCGAAGAGGGGGTCAGCGATTCGGCGAGAAGGGAGATAGAAAAGATGATCCGTCTCGCCCCGGAGGAAGCGGTCCGGGAGACGGAAGAGGGGGAGGAGAAACACCCCATAGCCCGCATCGGCCGGGGAGACATACTCCTGGTGCGCCCGGGGGAACGGATTCCCCTGGACGGGGTCCTTCTGACCGGCACCGCCTGGATCGACGAATCCTCCCTGACCGGGGAGCCCCTGCCCCGTTCCGCGGCGCCGGGGGATGCCCTCTCTTCGGGGACCATGAATCTGGACGGTTTCCTGAGAATGGAAGTGACGCGCACCGGGGAGGATTCCACCATCAGCCGGGTCATCGGCCTGGTGCGCGAGGCGGAGAACGGCCCCATCGATTCGGACCGCATCGTGGACCGGTACGCCCGCTGGTTCACCCCCTTCATTCTCACCCTGGCCCTCGCCGTCTACGCGGTCACCCGGGACGTGACCCGGGCCACCACGGTGCTCATCGTGGGGTGTCCCTGCTCCTTTCTGCTGGCGGGACCCGTCACAACGGTGGCCGCCATAGGCCGGTCCGCCCGGGCGGGGATTCTGGTCAAGGGGGGACGGTACCTGGAAAAGACCGCCCGGGCGGACGCCTTTTACTTCGACAAGACCGGGACCCTGACCGAAGGGAATCCCAGGGTGACCGGGGTGGAGGCGGAGTCGCCCTGGACGGAGGGGGATGTCCTCCGCCTGGCCCGGGCCGTGGAGATCGGCTCCACCCACCCCCTGGCCCGGGCTATCCTGCTCTTTAGTGAAGAGAGGGGCATTCCCTCCGTGGAGGGGGAGAACATCACCGTCACCCCCGGCGCGGGCATCGAAGGGTATGCCGAAGGCCGCCACATCCTGCTCCGCGCCGCCGAAAGGGAGGGCGATAGGGGGGAGACCGGGGTCAGTCTCCGCGTGGACGGCCGCATCGCGGGCAGGATTCTCTTTCGGGACCAGCCCCGGGAGGAGGCCGCTCCGGTCATCGGGGAGCTGAAAAGGCTGGGCATCGGGGAGATTGTCATGATATCCGGGGACGGGGAGGAGGCGGTCCGGACCGTGGCCGACGCGGTGGGGGCCACCTCCTGCCACGGGAGGCTCAGCCCGGAGGAGAAATGGCGCCGCATCCGGTCCCACAGGGGTCGGGGACTGGTCTACGTGGGGGACGGCATAAATGACGCCCCCGCCCTCAAGGCGGCGGATGCGGGCATAGCCATGGGACGGGGGGGAACGGATATCGCCCTGGAGACGGCGGACATCGTCCTCCTGGGGGACCGGCTGGAGAAGCTCCCCTTCCTCCTCCGTCTGAGTCGGCGCATGATTTTCATCATAAGAACGGGCATTCTATTGAGTTTTTCCATCAATCTTCTATCCCTGATTCTGGCTTCGACCGGTCTTCTCACACCTGTGCTGGGAGCGGTCACCCATAACGTGGGCTCCCTTCTCGTGGTCGCCCTGGCCTCTTCTCTGGCCATTATGAAGGAGTAATGGTACAATAGGGGCATGGATATTTCCGACCTCATCGTGGAATTCTACGAAAGACTCTCCTCCTGGGAGAACGATACGGTCAAGGGCACGGACCTGACCCTGCCCCAGATGCACACCGTGGAGATACTGGGCATAAACGGCCCCATGATCATGAAAGACCTGGCCTCACGTCTGGGGGTGACCACGGGTACCCTCACCATCGGCATTGACAATCTGGAGAAAAAGGGCCTTGTGGAAAGGATCGCCAATCCCCGGGACAGGCGGTCCTATCTCATATCCCTCACCCCGGCGGGGAAGAGTCACCAGGAGGAACACCACCGGGCCCACGCCCGCATGACGGAGGCGTCCCTTGCGGGATTCACGAATGGGGAGCGGGAGACCTTCCTCCTCTACCTGAGCCGATTCCTGGAGGGGCTGGACGGGGGGAGCTGAAGGACTACCCCTCGATAAACCCGGCCATCTCCACAAA
>QKAI01000092.1 GCA_003246505.1 Spirochaetaceae bacterium
CACGCCATGCTCCACATACGGGACGACGAGGGGGAATCGGTCTTCAGCATCGCCCGGAGCATGGGCAGTTCCGACTCCCTCGAAGAGCTGGACCGGGCCCTCTCCCGCAGCCGCCTGAGGCATGTGGGCCTCTTCATACAGGCCCTGGAAACCCTCTACCGGGAAAAAGCCCGCCCCGAAAGGGAGCGGAACCGGAACGCCATGGCCCTGGCCTATATCGATCTGGGCTATGTCTGGTGGATCAGCGAGGAGAAAATCGAGCGGGTTTTCCGCTACTTCTCCCGGGCCTACGCCCTCTATCCCCGGACGGGGGCCTTCCCCTACGCCTCCCTGCTGGCCGCCATGGGTTACCCCGACGAGGCGATGAACATTCTCATGCTTATCGCCAAACGGCGCTGGGGAGCGGTCGGCCGCCATGTCATGGAAAAGGACGAAGCTTTTCACACCCTCAGAGGATCCAGTGAATGGCCCCGCCTCATGAGACTCTGGCAGAGTTAAATTTCACGAATTTTCCCTGTATATCGGATAAAGTTGCGGTATACTGATTCCATGGATGAAATCATTCTATCGGTCGCCCCGACAGGTCCCTGGGGACTGGGCATGAAAGATGTACTCACCCCGGATGAGATTATCGAAGAGGCGGTGCGCTGCACCGATGAGGGGGCTTCGGTCATCCATCTTCATCCCTGCCGGGGGGACAGGCGCCCCCACAGGGACATGAGCACCCTGGAAAGGACCTTCCATGGGATATACGACAGGACCGATCTGATCATAGAGGCGGGAACGGAAAGCAGCCCGGACATCTCCCTGGAAGAGAAGATCCTGCCCGCCACCCTGGAGGGGGCGGTCTTCGCCACCCTGAATCTGGGATCCTTCAATCTGGGGGAGGACGTCTTTTCCCACAGCGCCGACGACATCCGGGTCTGTCTGGACCGGATGGACCAGTACCGGGTCAAACCCTCCCTGGAGATCTACGACACGGGGCATCTCTTCTTCGCCCGCAAGCTGATAGACGAGGGGCTTCTGGATCCCCCCTATAATTTCACCTTTGTTTTCAATGTGCCCTGGGGCATGGTCTTTTCCCGGGAGCTGCTGCTCTACCTGAGGGGGCAGCTCCCCGGTGACAGCAACTGGGGAGCCGTCATCCCCGGGGCGAGGGATTATACCGATTATATGACCGCCTCCGATCTGGGAGCCGATTTCCTGCGGGTGGGCATGGAATACAGCCCCTGGCTGGGCGGGCCGGAGGTCTTCACCAATGCCCAGCTGCTCGGCCGGCTCAGGGCGAACCTGGAAAAGACCGGCCGCAGCGCCATGTCCCCGGGGGACGCGGGGCAGAAGCTTCTTCTTACCGGTTAGTTCGCCCGGGCCCAGCGGGACACCAGGTTCACAAGCACCCTCAGGCAGCTCTCCATGGCGGAAAGGGGAATCCACTCGGTACGGCTGTGAAAATTATGCCCCCCGGTGTAGATGTTGGGAGTGGGAATTCCCATCTCCGTAAGGCGGGAACCGTCGGTACCGCCCCGTATGGGTGTCCTGAGGGGCACCACCCCCTCCTCCTCCAGGGAGGCGACGAGGAAATCGATAAGCCGGGGCTCGGCGGCGATGCCCTCCTTCATATTCAGGTACTGCTTTTTCGTTTCCACCTGAACCCGGCCACCGGGGAAAGCCGCCTCCGTGGCGGCGGCGAAGGCCTCAAGCGCGGCCAGTCGCCGGTCCATGCCCTCCCGGTCAAAATCGCGCAGGAACAAAGTCAGCCGGGCCGATTCGATGGTTCCCTCAATATGGTGTACCCAGAAATTGCCGAACCGCCCGTCGGTGGCCTCCGGGCTCTCGCTCCGGGGGAGCATGACCGCAAAGCTGGCCGCCATGGAGGCCGCGTTGACCAGCTTGCCACGGGCCTTCCCGGGATGAATGGCCCGGCCCGTGAAGGAGACCTCCGCCCCCCAGGCATAGTAGCACTCCTCCTCCACTTCCCCCTCGTCCCCCCCGTCCACGGTGTAACAGAGCTTCGATTCCAGCTTGTCCAGGGGAAATCCGTCCATGCCGCATCCGGTCTCCTCGTCGGGGGTGAAGATGAATTCCAGGGGCCCGTGGGTCGCTTCGGGGTGGGAGAGGAAATATTCCGCCATGGTAAGGATCTCGGCGATGCCCGCCTTGTCGTCCGCCCCCAGGAGGGTGTCTCCGGAGGAAGTGACGATGGTGTCCCCCCTGTATTTCAGGAGGGCGGGAAAATCCTCCGGGGAGAGAACTGTCCCCCCCCCAAGCTTAATGGGATTACCGTCGTAATTGTCATGGACCCGGGGCACCACGCCCAGGCCAGGTGCGTCGGAGGCGGTATCCACATGGGCCATGAATCCCACGGAGGGAGCCCTCTCACAACCCGGGGAAGGGTCCAGGCGGCCGAAGAGGAAACCATCCCCGGTCAGCTCCACCCTGGCAAGGCCCATGTCCCTCATCTCCTTCTCCAGCTGGCGCAGAAGGTCCCACTGGCATTCGGTGGAGGGCTTCCGGGTTTCCGCCAGCACCCGGTCGGAGGGGGTGCTGACCGCCGTATATCGTACTAATCGTTCCAGTAATTTCTCTTTCATGGAACCCAATATAACACCGGCGGAATGATAAGTAAAGTTCCGCCGGATGATCCGGTCCCGGAAGAGCGGAGGATATGGCCGGGGAGGAAATTTGTCTTGACAGAAGGAAAGGGTTGATCTATACTTATATTGTACTAAGGTATTAGTACAATATATAAACAGGACATGGATGCAATGGTTATGGAAGAACAGAAGAGCCTTTCCTTCACCCTGGACCCGAAGAGCGGCGTGCCCTACTACAAGCAGGTCATCCTTCAGGTGGAGATGGCCATAGCCGACGGCAGATTGACCACGGGGGACCAGCTCCCCACGGTCCGCAGTCTGGCGGTGGACCTCAAGATAAACCCCAATACCATATCCCGGGCCTACAGGGAGATGGAAATACGGGGGATCGTCAACACCCAGCAGGGAACGGGGACCTTCATTTCCGAAAAGGAGATCGAGATCTCCGCCGTGGAGAGGGAGAAGATCCTCGCCTCCCTGGTCCGGGATTTCGTAATAAAGGCTAATTCCTATGGCATAGATATGGATCAGGTCATAGATTATTTACAGGAGATGAGAGACAATGAACCCCTTAAAGCTTAACAGCGAAAGAATTAAAAACAGCCGTATCAATCTTCCCCAGAGGGATTTCATCTATAATGCCTTCTCCTGGCTCATTCTGGGTCTGGCCGTGGCGGGGGGAATCATCGTGCAGATGGCCCTGGCCCCGGATCTGGACTCCCTCTATGTGATCAAGCTTGGGGGGGCCTTCTTTGCGGCGGGGCTGATCCTCATGGCCCTTCCCTTCTGGGGAGTCATGATTCTCCTCCTCGCCTCCTTCGCCGCCCTGCTGGGGCTGGAGGAGTTCGGCCTGGACTACGCCCCCCTCCTGGGAACGGGCATCGCCGCCCTCTACCTCTCCTGCGCGGTTCAGCTGGTCTACCAGTGGGACAAGGTGGTGATACTCCGGCTGGGGAGATTCCACCGGATCATCGGTCCGGGGCTCCATCTCATAGCCCCCCTGTTCGACCGGACCGCCGCCCATATCGACACCCGCATCCGGGTGACCGATTTCACCGCCGAGAAGAGCCTGACCCTGGATACGGTGCCCGTCCATGTGGACGCCCTCTGCTTCTGGATGATCTGGGACGCCCAGAAGGCGGTCCTGGAGGTGGAGAACTACCGGGAATCGGTGGCCCTTTCCGCCCAGACCGCCCTGCGTGACGCCATAGGTCGGCACGACCTGGCCAGCCTGCTTTCCAAAAGGGAGGAGATGGGCCGGGAGATCCAGAAGGCCCTTGACGACAAGACCAACCCCTGGGGCATCACCATCCTCTCCGTGGAATTCACCGACGTGATCATCCCCCAGGCCCTGGAGGACGCCATGAGCAAGAAGGCCCAGGCGGAACGGGAGAAGCAGTCCCGCATCATCCTTTCCGAGGCGGAGATAGAAGTGGCTGCCAACTTCGACATCGCCTCGGAGAAATATAAATCCAACGAGACGGCCCTGAAACTGCGTTCCATGAACATGGTCTATGAGGGTCTAAAGAATAAGGAGGGCACCCTTATGATGATGCCCTCCTCCGCCATGGATCAGATGAATCTGGGTGTCGGCCTGGGAGCGGCGGCCCTGAACAGAAAAGAGGAGGAGAACACATGATCGCTATCGAAAAGGTTACCAAGACCTATGTATCGGGAGACGTGGAGGTGAAAGCCCTGAGAGGGGTCGACCTGACCATACAGAACGGGGAATTCCTCTCCATTGCCGGGCCTTCCGGTTCGGGGAAGACCACCCTGCTCAACATCATAGGCTGCATCGACACACTGGACAGCGGGCGCATACTCATAGACGGCAAGCCGGTTTTCAATCTGGACAAGGACGAGAAAGCCCTCTTCCGAAGGGAAACCCTGGGATTCATCTTCCAAAGCTACAACCTCATCCCGGTTCTTACCGCCTACGAAAATGTGGCCTTCGCCCTGAACCTGCTGGATCTGGAAGACGGAGAAGTGAGGGAGAGAACCATGGCCATCCTTTCCGAGGTGGGCCTGGAGGGGATGGAGAACCGACGGCCGAACAAGCTCTCCGGAGGGCAGCAGCAGCGGGTGGCCATAGCCCGGGCCCTGGTGAAAAACCCGAAAATCATCCTGGCCGACGAACCCACGGCCAACCTGGACTCCCATACGGGAGAGGAGATTTTAACCCTCATGGGGGAGATGAATGAAAAGCACGGAACCACTTTCATCTTCTCCACCCACGACAAAATGGTTATGGAGTACGCGAAAAGGCTCGTGTCCCTCCATGACGGACTGATCCAGAGCGACGTGACCCGATAGGGGGCATATTTCGCGATTCAGGAGGTTTACACCATGAAAAGTCTGGTTAAACTTGGTTTCCGCAACCTTCTCCGTTATAAGAGAAGGACCATCATTACCGCCCTGGCCGTTGCCATGGGGCTGATGATGTTCATAATGATGGACTCCCTCCTCATGGGGGTGAGTGAGAAATCGACGATAAATATCATGCGCTTCGAGAGCGGATCGGGCAAAATCGTTACCCCCGCCTACTGGAGCGATTTTGAATCCACCCCCCTGGGGGAAACCCTGGACCCCTCCGTGGGAGAGAAACTGACCGGTGCGGGAATCGCCTGGACCCCCCGCATCGACCTGACCGGAGACCTGATTTTCCGGGGGGACCCCTGGGAGGAGCCGGGCTCCCTGCCGGTTATGATCACCGCCCTGGAGCCGTCCACGGACGACCGGGTCTTCGACCTGAAGAATGTGGTGACCGAGGGGCATTTCCTGAATCCCGGGGAGGAAGGGGTGGTCCTGGGCCAGTGGCTGGCCGAGGATATCGGGGCGGAAGTAGGCTACCCCGTCTCCCTCCGGGTCAAGACCCGTTTCGGCAGCGAAGAGGTGATGGAGCTGGAAGTGGCGGGCATCATGGACTGTCCCGACCCCTACGTGAACACGGGCATCGTCTTCATAGACATGAGGGTGGCCGACGACTACCTGGAGATGGACGGGCTCTATACCCAGGCGGCGGTGAGCCTCTCCCCCAATCCCCAGCCCCCGAAGAAGGCCCTGGCCGATCTGAACGCCCTTCTGGAGGGGACCGGCGGGGAATTCCATAAATGGGAGGACTGGTCCGAGGATTTCGTGGCCATCGCCGAGGGGAAGCAGACCTCGGCCTACTCCATCCTCTCCCTGGTGGTGCTCATCGCGGCCATAGGCATTTCTAATACGGTGCTCATGAGCCTCTTCGAGAGGACCAGGGAGCTGGGGATGATGAGGGCCATGGGCATGACCGACTCCGATCTGCGCCGGACCTTTCTCATAGAGGCGGCGGGCATCGGACTGATCGGCGGCATCATAGGCATGCTGTGG
>QKAI01000455.1 GCA_003246505.1 Spirochaetaceae bacterium
GGTAAGCACCGCCATCTGGGCGGAGGTCTGATTCTGGAAGGCGACGAGGATTTCCTCCAGGTCCCTCTCCTCCCGGGCGTTGAGGATGCCCGCCTGGTCCACCACGGGTCCGTCCAGCCTGGGAACGCTCAGGGCGGCCAGGGAGGGGAGAAGGAAAATCTGCATGAGGCACAGGAAGGTTATCGGTCTTTTCATTTGTCATCCCCCAGTATGGTCAGCCCGTCGGAAAGCTCGTTCGTATCGTCCTCCTTAAGGGGAAAGTGCTCCGCCAGAATGACGCCGCAGCTCTCCACCGCCTCGCAGAGGGCGTCGGCGAACCGGTCCGCCCGGATGCCCTCTATCAGCTTCCCCATGATGCCCTCCCAGGCGGTTTGGTCGACCTTTGCGCTGATCCCCTTGTCCGCCAGGATCTCCACCCGCTGTTCCCGGCGGGAGACGAAGAGAAGTATCCCCGTCCGGTCCCGGGTATCGAAGAGACCCGCCTCGGCGAAGTGGAGCACCGCCCGGCGGTTCACCTCCCGGGCCATGATGGACCGGGGGACGATGAGCCTGTCGAAGCCGGGTATATTGGCCAGCAGGTAGAGCACGCCCGTGACCAGAAGAAAACCCGTCCCCAGCAGGATGGAGAGGTAGATGGGTTTGAACTCCCAGAAAAGGGATTCCGCCCACTGGGAGAGGGGGCCGTAGAGAAGCAGGGCGGCGAAGTAGAACAGGGCTCCCCCGGCCAGGGCGAAGAGGATTTCGTAGACCGCGTAGTCTGAACTTTCCTCGGTCAGGGCGGTGGCGATCTCCCCGGAGGTGTTCTTCTCCGCCCTGGCGACCGCTTCCTCTATCCGTTTCATTTCCTCATCGGTGACGCGGGGGGACTTCATCAGAATTCCACCTTAGGCGCCGCCTGGGCATCCCCCGTGGCTTCGAAGTAATTTTTCTTGTCAAAGCCTGTCATATTGGCGATCAATGCCTGGGGAAAGCGGCGGATGTAGCTATTGTAGGATTTCACCGCCTCATTAAAGCGCTGCCTTTCCACGGTAATCCGGTTCTCCGTACCCTCCAATTGGTCCTGAAGGGCCAGGAAGTTCTGGTTCGCCTTCAGGTCAGGATACTGTTCGGAGACCACCATCAGCCTCTGCAGGGCGCCGGAGAGCTCCCCCTGGGCCTGCTGGAACCGGGCGAAGGCTTCCGGATCCTGGAGCACCTCGTCGGAGATGTTCATGACCCCCCCCACGCGGGAACGGGCTTCGATGACCGCGGTCAGGGTTTCCTCTTCGTGGGAGGCGTAACCCTTGACCGTTTCCACCAGGTTGGGGATCAGGTCGAACCGTCTCTGGTAGACATTCTGCACCTGTCCCCAGGCGGCGTTCACCTCCTCGTCCAGGGTGACCATGCGGTTATATCCGCAGCTGTTGAGGGCCAGGCCGGCAAGGGCTATCAGCAATCCGAATCGTAAGGTTTTCCGTTTCATTATGTCTCCTGAAAGGGGAAGCACCCCCTATGGCTTAAATATACTCACTTTGGGGGGAGGGAGACAACCGAAAGGGGAAAAATCACCCGGGAGGGTGAGAAAGAAAAAAGGGCTAGCCATTTGACCCCGGGGAATCTATAATGGAGCCATGTTATTTTTAGTCCTTCCCCTCCTCCTGATCCTCCTGACCGTAACTTTCCGCTTTTTGGGAATTTACGCGGCCCGGGCCTTTGCTTTCGCCAGGGTGAAGTCGGAGGAGGAGGCCCTGCGCCTCTGCACGGAGATGTATCTCGATTTTGACAGGGAGTGGTTCGATTCCCTGGGCTTCGAACCCTTTACGGTCTCCTCCCCCCGGGGCTACGATCTGAGGGGGGTCTGCCTCAGGGGAACCGGTGACAGGACGATCGTCCTCTGCCACGGACACACCTTCACCTGGCACGGGCAGGTGAAATACATGCCCCTCCTCATAAAACAGGGGTGGAACATCGTCGCCTACAACCACCGCTACCACGGATCCAGCGGGGGGGACTGCTGCACCGCGGGTTACTTCGAAAAGGAGGACCTGAAGCTTATCTGCGACTGGGCCTTCGCCCGCTTTCCCGCCACCCGCAAATTCGGCGTCCAGGGGGAGTCCATGGGGGCGGCCACGGTGCTCCAGTACCTTCCCATGGACAAGCGCCTGGACTTTGTCTGGGCCGACTGCCCCTACAGCGATCTGACAGAGCTCTACCGCTATCAGCTGGGCTTCGTCATGAAAATCCCCCGTCCCTTTCACGGGCCCATTCTCTTTTTCGCGGACGCCTATTTCAAAAAGCGCTGCCACTTCTCCATGGCCGACGTCTCCCCCCGCAGGGAGATTATGAAGAAGCCGATCCCCCTCTTCCTGGCCCACGGCTCCATAGACGCCTACGTGCCCACCTACATGTCCAAGCAGATGTATGAAGCCCGCCAGGAGTACGCCCCCACCTATCTGGTCCTCATAGGGGGAGCCCGCCATGCGGAGGCCTACAAGACGGACACCCCCGAATACGATAAACATCTCAAAGCGTTCCTGGAGGCCTACGGTGAGTAAGAGGGGAGTCTTTGCGGCCATCGACATCGGAGCGGGAAGGGGGACGAAGATCGGCCTCTTCCGGGAGGACCTCACCCCGCTCTCGGAAACCCTCCTCCCCCTGAGCCTCTACGGGGAACTCTTCGGGGATTTCGCCGACGCCCTGATCACGGAACTGGAGAAAAGCCTCCGGGAGGAGGGGTACGCCCAGGAAGACGTGCTGGGCCTGGGTATCTCCACGGCGGGGATCATCGGCAGGGACGGCTCCTTTCTCCTCTTCATCAACCAGCCCCAGTTCAACGGCTCCAATCTCAAGACCCATCTGGAAAAGGCCCTGAACCGGCCGGCGGGCATCGCCAATGACGCCGACGCGGGGGGGCTGGCCGAATGGAGCGTCCTGCAGACCGAACTGCTCTACTGGGTCTTCGGCGGGGGCTGGGGCGGTTCCTGGATCAGCGGGGACGGACGGATCATGCACCCCTCCGACGGCTGGGACAGGGACGACAGCTCCCTCCACTACACCAACGAGCCGGGATACGCCATCCCCCTGGACAAGTACCGCCTGCGCATACTCTTCAGCGAGGTGGGCGCCTCCTACGACCTGTTCGAAAAGCAGCTCCTGGAGGACCGGAACCTGCCCGAATGGATCATCCTGGGGCCGAACCGGAACCCGGGGGCCCTGAGGGCGGAGGTGATCCTCTCCGGTTCGGGGCGGTGCCGCCTCTTCCGTTCCATCGTGGGGGACGACGACTTTTACGAAAAATTTCTGGATATCCACGAGGTGAAGGAGATGCTCGACCCCACCGTGGCGGGGCGGCACATTGACAAACTCTCCGGCCTGAGGGTGGAAGCGGCGATCAATACGGACCGGCTCTACGGAAAAATTCTGGCCGAGGCGGCCCGGATCATGCTCAAATCGGCCCAGGCGGAGGGGATGAAGCCGGGACTGCCCATCTGCCTGGGGGGAAAGCCCAGCTACGCCCTCCCCTACTTCGGCCCCTCCTGCCAGCGGCTCCTGGGAAAAATGGGCTACATGAACTACCTGCGACCCTCCGTGCTGGATGAAAGGGGCTCCAACGCCAACCTCATCGGCGCGGCGGTGCTGGCCCGGAAGGCGGCGGAAGGACGGGATTAGGCGTCGTTCCCGAACTCCTCGGAGACCTTTTTCAACTCATCGGAAAGGGATAAAAACAGATCGGTCAATTCGGGGTCGAATTTTTTCCCCCTCTCCCTCTCTATAAAGGCAAGGGCGCTTTCATGGGTAAAGGGGTCCTTGTAGGGCCGCTTCGTCGTCAGGGCGTCGTAGACGTCGGCAAAGGCCATGATCCGGGCGGAGAGGGGAATGGCCTCCCCGGAAAGACCTTCCGGATATCCCGTGCCGTTCCAGTTTTCATGGTGGTATTTGACGATCTGATGGGCCAGTTCGAAGTAGGAGAGGAAGTCCAGGGATTTCATGGCCATCTCGAGGACGTGGGCCCCCAGGAGGGGATGGGTCTGTATGACGGCGAACTCCTCCCCGGTCAGCTTTCCCGGTTTCTGCAGGATGCTGTCGGGTATCCCCACTTTTCCTATGTCATGGAGAGGGGCGGACCGTTCCAGATCCTCCAGATACTCCCGGGTGATGTAGTTCCGGTATTTGTCGCTCTTCCTCAGCTCCTCCGCCAGGAGGCGGCAGTACCGGCTGGTCCTCTTGATGTGCACCCCCGTGTTGTCGTCCCGCAGTTCCGCCAGCCGGGACATGGTGACAATGGTCAGGGACTGGCTCTCATCCAGGCGGCGTATGGTTCTCTTCTGATTCGTATAACTGCGAAGGAAGAGCAGGAACAGGCTGACGTAAAAGACGAATCCCCCCGCCAGAATAAAGAGATAGACCGTGCGGCGGCTCTCGGTCAGGAGCAGGGGGAGTTTCCCGTCCTCCTCAATGATCTCCGCATAGCCGATTCTCTCCCCCCCGTATTCGATGGGAAGGTGAAAGCGGATGATGAAGGCGGGCTCCTCGGCGAGAATTTCGTAAACGTAGTCGCTTCTCCTCCGGTTAACCGGTTTATCCCAGGGAATCTCAGCGGTAAGGGTGGGAAGCTGCTGCCCCTGTTCCAGGAGCAGGTTGTCCTTCCTGTCAAAGATCCTCAGGGACAGGAGCGTGGGAAACTGGAAAAGATCGGTGACAAAGTGGGAGTTTTCCAGGTCCCCATGGCTGCCATGGTCATCCGGCTCCCCCGATTCCCCGCCCTCCAGACCGAAAAGGGGGAGAATTTCCCGGTAGTTGTTGGGAATTTCCTCAATTAAGGAGTGATAGAAATCCCCGCGGACCAGTACCGTATGGTTCCGGATCTCCCTAATCAGAAAGAGACCGAGCACATAGCCTACGGACAGGGTCATCAGAAAAGAGATGATCGTATATTGGACGAGCAGGTTCTTCCTCATGGACCAAGTTTAATCCATTCAGGGACCCCGTGCAATCTCAAACTGCCCCATCATTCCCCCGTCCTCATGCTCCAGCATATGGCAGTGATACATGTATACCCCCGTGTAATCACAGAAGGCTAGGGCTATTTCGTAAACGTCTCCCGGCCAGAGGAGTATGGTGTCCTTCGGTCCCCGCAGCAGAGGCGGAGGGGGTAAGCCGTTAAGGGAGAGGATGGTGAACTGGACATCGTGGACATGGAAGGAGTGGGGCAGCTGCATCATCCCGGCGGGGACATTGGCGACGGTCCAGATCTCCGTGGTATCCCGGGCCACGGTAAAATCGATCCGGTTCATATCCATGGCCCTGCCGTTAATGGTAAATCGCCCCATCATGCCCGTTTCCATGAGAAACTCCCTTCGGGGACTGTCCACCTCCGGCTTGACCGGCTCATAATCCAGTTTTTCCGGATGGGAAAAGAAAACACCCTCCTCCGGACCGACGGCGATGGTCATGGCATCTTCAAAACGTGCCCCGCCGTAAATCTCCACATTCAGCCCCCCTTTCCCCTTTTCCGTGAAATCACAGAGGATTTCATACCTCTCACCGGGTGTCATGACCAGCTGGGACGTCCGGACCGTCCGGGGCAAGAAGCCCCCGTCCGAGGCGATGACCGTGAATTCGGCGCTGTCCCCCATGGTGATACGGAAGATGGAAGAGTTGGAGCCGTTGAGGATACGGAAGCGGTAGGTGCCACGGGGAATATTCAGGATCGGCTGATAGGCCCCGTTAACCAGAAGGCGGTTCCCCAGATAGCCGTGCATCACATCGGGCATGGAGGGTTTGTAGGCGAAGGTCCCCTCCCTGTCCATATCCCGGTCCTGCAGGATGAGGGGAATGTCGTTCACCCCGTAATCCCGGGGAATCGCCAGGGACCGGGAGTAGTCATCCTCGATAATAAACATCCCCGCCAGGCCCCGGTAGACCTGCTCCGCCGTCTTTCCCATGAGGTGGGGGTGGTA
>QKAI01000159.1 GCA_003246505.1 Spirochaetaceae bacterium
GGCTACGCCCACTCGGTGGAGGTCTGGCGGGAGGGGGAACTCCGGGGGGGGCTCTACGGCGTCTCCCTGGGGGCATCCTTCTTCGGGGAGTCCATGTTCTCCCTGGAACCTAACTGTTCCAAAATGGCCCTGATCTATCTGGCGGGGATTCTGAGAGAACTGAATTTCGATATGATCGACTGCCAGCAGCATACGGCTCACCTTGAAAGCCTGGGCGCCGAGGATGTGCCCCGGAAGCAGTTTCTGCGTCAATTGAACCGGTCCCTGGATAAGCAGAAAACCTGGAAGGGCAACTGGGGCCAGTATACCCATCTCATCAGGGCGGCCACATGAGATTATCCCTTCCGGCGGCTTTTCTCCTGTTCCTTCTGCCGCTGGGTCTTTTCTCTCTGACCGTCTCAGATAACCCCGAGGCCCAGCTGCTGGCGGAACAGGCCCTCGTTTTGCTGGAAAACGGGAACTACGGGGAGGCGCTTACCCTCTTCCGGCAGGCGAAGGACCTGGACGGGGAAAACACCCTGATAGATAGTTACATCGCCTCCCTTAATCGCATCGTCACCCTGGAGGACTTTCAGGCGGATCCGGCAAACACGGACGCCTTCATTGAGTCCCGGGAGGAGGCCAAGGCCACTCCCAAAGCGCCGGTGACCGATGAAACGGGGGAGGTGGATTTCATCACCCGGGAGCAGAATAAGGAGAAGGCCCGCCTGGAAAGGACCCTGGGGGAGATCCTCATTACCTTTCCCGTGCTGAACTCCTCCCGGGGCAACGGGACATTGGACAATGATCTGAGACTGACCGGGGAAATCCTCCAGGGGGTGGGCTATAATTTCGCCTACTATCCGGACCTTTTCAACAGGACCATAGGCCTGGAAGGGGGATGGGAGACCTACTCCCTCTATCTGGAGAATGAGCTGAACCTTTTCGACGAAGCCCGGGCGGGGATCGTCCTGAGGAATTTCTTTAACGAGCAGCCCGGATTCTACTCCCTCATAGGTACGAGGATCAGCGCGGGGCTCCAGTTCGGAGAGAACCGGGATACCCTGGCCCGGGGTTTCCTGAGTTTCTGGCGCTTCGAAGCCTATTTCAGGGACCCCCTTCTTTACCGGATCATCAAGGCGGACCCCCTGAAGCATGCCGCCCTGGAGGGGCGTTTCCGCTTCTCCCTTCTCAACGATACCTACATGGTGGGCTACGGGGGGGGAGTCTCGGTGGACCTGGGCACCCGCCTGTCGGCGAGGGGAAGTTTTCTGTACCGGAGCTATCTGGATCAGAATCTCCCCTATCCCTCCTGGACGGCGAACCTGGGTCTCAATTACTCCTTCCGCTGAATCCGGTGGGTCCGGAAATCCTCCCAAATCTTTTTCGCTTCCCCTCCGGATAGGCAGTACTCCACGCTCGCTTCATCCAGAACCGCCACCATCAGTTCCTCCCGGGAGATGTCCTCCGGGTCGGAGGAGGGGACAAACCCCTTCTGATCGGTCCGGACGATCAGAATGTATTTGATCAACCGGTCCAGCAGGCCGAGCACCTCCATCTCCGGCAGTCCCATATAGGCGGACAGATCCTCCAGTTGGGGGGGCTTTCTTCTGCCCTTGAACTCATCGCAGATGAACAGGTACAGCTTGATGGTCAGGACCGCCTGAAGGGCCGGGGCGTTTCTGTTATCCTCCAGGTAGATCAGGTAGTCCGGATGCTGGTGAAGATAGGCGATCTCCAGGGAGGAGAGGATGATGATCCAGGCCAGATTGATCCATATGAAAAGAATGGGAAGCATGAAGAGGGAGCCGTAGATAACCGAATTCCTGATGGAATAGGTCGCCCAGAGGGAGAAGCCCTTCTTCGCCAGCTCCCAGAATAGGGCCCCCGCCAGGGCTCCCGTGAGGGCGCTTCTCCACCGTATGCGGGCCGAGGAGACCAGCATGATGAGCATCAGGATCGTCATGCCGATGAGCACGATGGATCCCAGGGAGGAGTAGAGGGTCTGGAGGGGGGAGAACCGGGGGGCCAGCTTGAGGGTTAGCACTTCAATCAGGTCGTTGGTCAGGGTGAAGCTGCTTCCTATGGTCAGGGTGCTGAATACCAGGGTGATGATATAGACCGACAGGCGGGTGAGCAGCTTGCGGTTGGGCCGGGCCCGCAGGAGGGCGTTCACATCCAGCTCTATCTTGTTGATGAGAAGGAACACGACCACGATGGTGATCGCCAGCCCCCATTTTCCCAGTTTCCTGCTGTTCTCTGCGAAAGAAGTAAGCTGGTAGAAAATCGTCTCCTGGCTCGTGGGGAGAATGGTGGTCATGATCAGGTCCTTGACCGGGCCTTCCACCAGCTCCCGGGAGCCGAAGGAGATGAGCATGGTCATGAGGGGCACCAGGGCCAGTATGGTGGTGAAGGCCAGACCGGAAGCCCTGGCCGGTATCCTGTCCCTTATGATCAGGGTGATCAGTTTCTTGAGATAGGCCGGGAAACCGACGGGCGCCGGATTTTCCAATTCGCTCATGATCCCATCCTAGTTTATCTTTTCTTCCCTGTCCAGAGCGTTCATTAAAAAGAAGATTCCCAGGGAGAGTATGATAAGCAGGGTGCCCATGGCGCAGGCGCCGGGATAGTTGTAGCTGCCGATGAGGCGGTAGACGGCGATGGGTATGGTGATTCTTTCCGGCGGGGCTAGGATGAGGACAGCGTTGATCTCCCCCATGGACAGGGCGAAGGAGAATAGGGCCCCGGTGATGAGGGATTTTCCTATCAGGGGCAGCTCGATGAGTATCAGGGATTGGAATTCCCCGGCCCCCTGGATCAGGGCCGATTCCCTCAGGGCGGGATCGGTATGTTCCAGGGCCGTTCCCACGCTGCGGAAGACGAAGGGGAGGGCGATGAAGCTGTGGGCCAGGACGACCGAAACATCGCTGAAGAGACGGGGAAGATTCATCCGGGAGCCGATGAGCAGATAGCCCAGGGCCAGGATGATGGAGGAAATTCCCATGGGTAGGAGCAGCAGGATACCTGTCAGCCGGGGGAACGCCGTTTTTTTCCGGTGTACCAGAAAGGCCGCCCAGGTTCCCGCCGCCGTGGCGGTGACCGTGGTCCAGAGGGCGAAAAAGAGGCTGTTCTTCACCGCCCGGAGGGTCAGTTCCGCCCCGGTCCGGCTCCCGGGGGAGAAAAGGCGGGCGTACCAATGGAGGGAGAACTGCTCCGCCCCGGTCCGGGAGGGGCTGTAACGGAAGGATTCGGCCATGAGCGCGGCCATGGGACCCCCGAAGAAGAGTCCCGTCAGGAGAAGGTAGAGAATGAGGAAGGGAAGTCCCTTCTCCCCGATTCGGACCGGGGCGAGGATCTCTCCGGCGGCCAGATCCCCCTCTCCCCCCTGGAAGCGCAGATAGAAAGCCATCAGGGCGAGGCAGAGGAGGGTCTCCCCCAGGGCCAGGGCGCTTCCCCGGGAAAAGTCCAGGGTGAACTTGATCAGCCGGTAGATCTCCACCTCCAGGGTGCTGAAGCGGGGTCCCCCTCCCAGGACCAGGATGATGGCGAAGCTCATGAAGCAGTAGAGGAAGATGATGAGGAAGGCGGAGGCCGCCGCGGGCAGGAGGCGGGGCCAGATGACCCGTCGGAAGAGTTGCCCCGGGGAGGCGCCGAAAAGGCGGGCCGCCTCGTAGTGGCTCCGGGGAGTGGTGGACCAGCGGTCGTAGATAAAGCGCAAAGCCAGGGGGATATTGTAGAAGGCGTGGGCCAGGATGATGGCCCGGAAGGAGTAGAGCACCCTCAGGGGAGGCTCCTCCCCCCCGAATAAGGCCATGAGCAGGGTGTTCGCCGTCCCCCGGTTTCCCCAGAAGATCACGAATCCCAGCACGACCAGAATGGGGGGGAGGATAAAGGAGAGGGTCGCCGAGGAGAGGAGCAGCCTCTTCAGGGGGAAATCGTAATGTACGAAGAGGGCCGCCGCGGGAAGGGCGGCCGCCAGGGAGACCAGGGCGCTCGCCAGAGCCTGGAGCAGGGTGACCAGGATAAGTCTCCCGTAGAGGGGCCGGGAAAAAACATAGGCAATATTCTCCCCGGTGAATCGGCCGTCGCTCAGAAAGGACCGGGACAGAATCAGCGCCAGGGGGAGATAGAAGAGTACCAGCCCGATGAGGAGAAGGATACCCGATGCTTTACCCTTAAGGCGCGATACTGCCATGGCCTAGCGGGAGACCGTCTCCACCCACTCCCCGATCCATCTTTCCGAATTCCCCTCGATCACATCGTTGTCGAGCATGAGGATTCTATCCGTTTTCAGGGCGTAATCGAAGGAAGCGGGAAGGGGGGTGTCCTCCACCACGGGGAACATGATGTTGGAGAGGGCCAGGGTGTTCTGGGACTCCGCGGTGAGCATGAAGTCGATGAATTTCCGGGCCCACTCCTCCTTCTGAGTACCCTTCAGGATGCCCATCCCCTCGATCTGGACGTAATTGCCCTCATCGAACATGAGCGCCTGGTAGCGGGTGGTCTCCTCCCACTCCACATGGTAGGCGGGGGAGGTGCTGTAGGAGAGAACCAGGGGGGCTTCCCCGGCGGTGAAAAGGCCGTAGCCGGTGCTCCAGCTGTCACTGACGGTCAGTATATTGGGGGCGAGGGCCTTCCAGTAATCCCGCCATCCCTTCTCTCCGAAGGCGTCGATGGTCCAGAGGAGAAAACCCATGCCCGGGGTGGAGGTCCGGGGATCCATGAGGACGATGCTGTCTTTGAAGCGGGGATCGGTCAGGTCCTTGAGAGAGGCGGGGGGATCGGCCAGGACCTCCGAATCGTAGCAGAGGGCGAAGAACCCCCAGTCGAAGGGAATCAGGTGGAAGCTTTTGTCAAATACCAGATCCTCTTTCACGCCGGAAAGGGCGGCCGGCTCATAGGGGAGGAGAATATCCTCGTTCAGGGCCCGGGAAAGGAGATTGTTGTCCAGCCCCACGATCACGTCGCCCCGGGGGGCTTCCTTTTCCATGATCGCCTTGGTCATGACCGTGACCGCGTCGCCGGGAGCCTCGAGAATGACCTTTACCCCGTACAATTCCTCGAATTTCTGAGCGATAGCCGGACCGGCCCCCCATTCCGAGGCGAAGGAGTCGTAGCAGTAGACGGTCAGTTCCGCCGGAGCCTGGGCATCGGCCCCGTCCTTCTGCCCCGTAGCGGCCAGAGGCAGCCATGCCGCAATAAGTGAAAATACCAGTAAGACTTTTTTCATAGTGACTCTCCTGAGAGTTATGAAATATGTCCCCGTTTTGATGATGATAGAAAGGAAAAACGCCCCGGATCGGGCTATCCGCTTCCTTCGCCGGCATTATCCGGTTCAGGTTCTATGGGTTTCATCTCAGGCCCTTAACAAGGACCACCCCAGGGAATGGCTGCCAGATTAACCTATTCGCCGCAAAAGATCAAGTGCTCCCTTTCTTGACAAGCCCCACGGGGCTCTTTACAATTGTCCCATCATGAATACGGCAACGAAAATAACCCTGTCCCGCTTCGTCATCACCCCCCTTTTCTTCCTCGCCTTCTACCTGCTGACCGGGGAGGGGCTCCTGCCCGGCTGGGGGGGACTGGCCCTCATCTGGGGACTCTTTCTCCTGAGCGAAGTCTCCGATATCCTGGACGGGTTCGTCGCCCGGCGCTACAACCAGGTCACCGATCTGGGCAAGCTCATGGACCCCTTTGCCGACGTCATCTTCCGGGTCACCTATTTCGTCTGCTTCGCCGCACTGAACTGGATTCCCTGGTGGACCGTCATGATCATCCTGTGGCGGGAATTCACCATCATGTTCGTCCGCACCCTCCTCATGAAGGAGGGGACCGCCCTGGCCGCCCGGTTCTGGGGGAAACTCAAGGCGGTGGGGTATTTCCTTACCGGTCTCGCCGGCATGGCTCTCCTCCTGGCGATGAAGATTCTCCCCTTCCTGATCGTACCCGTCAAGGC
>QKAI01000389.1 GCA_003246505.1 Spirochaetaceae bacterium
ATTAAAGATAATTGAACTCCCCCGACCCGTCCCCGGAGAGAACCGGGTCCTCGTCCGGGTCAAAGCGGTCTCTCTGAACGACTGGGACCTGGGCCTGGTCCGGGGAAAGCCCCTGGTCAACCGGACCATGGCGGGAAATCTTTTCCGTCCCCGGCAGAATTTCATCCCCGGCTCGGATATCGCAGGCATCGTGGAAGAGGTCGGACCGGGAGTCTCCCGCTTCAGGAAGGGGGACCGGGTATTCGGCGATTTGAGCGGATCCGAATCCTGGGGCGGCTGTGCGGAGTTTGTATGTCCCCGGGAGGAGGAGCTCTCCCCCATGGGGGATCGGCTCTCCTTCGAAGAGGCGGCAGCCCTCCCCCAGGCGGGAATGCTGGCCCTGCAGGGGCTTATCGAGAAGGGGGCCCTCAAACCGGGACAGTCCCTTCTCATCAACGGCGCCGGAGGCGGGGTGGGAACCTACGCCCTCCAGATAGCCCGGACGCTGGGCGCCTCCTATGTGGCCGGCGTGGACAGGACGGAGAAGCTGGAAAGGATGAAATCCCTGGGGTTCGATAAGGTTTTGGATTACACCAGGGACGAATTCATCCATGAAGACCGCCAGTACGATCTGATACTGGATGCCAGGACATCCTACCCCTTCCGCTACTACAAACCCCTCCTGAAGAAGGACGGCCGCTATGTCACGGTGGGAGGAAAAATCGGCCTGATCATGGGGCTCATGATTTTCAGGCCCCTCCTGTCCTTTTTCCTGGGGAGAACCTATGAGATAGTTATTCTGAAGCAGAACAGGAATTTGAATTACCTGCGCGAGCTCTGCGAAAGGGGGGATCTCAAAACCGTCCAGGATGGAACCTATTCCTTTGCCCGAATTCACGAGGCCTTTGAGAAGTACAGCTCCGGACTCCATCTGGGGAAGGTCACCGTCTCTATCTAATCTCCCCTTAACAGCCGTGCGTCCCCCTCCGATAAGAAAGTAGGGGGTCCTATGACCGAAGATTTACGCCTGATCCGATCCATACGGAACATTCTTATCGTAGCGCTGGGCATTCTGCTCATCGCGCTGCTCAAAACACTGGCCAGCCTGCTGCTGCCCCTGGTCCTGGCAGGGATTCTGGCTCTCATGTGCATTCCCCTGGTTCAGAAGCTCCGTGATTTTCATCTCCCCCGCTTCCTGATCCTTCCCGTGGTCGCCCTGCTCGTCTGCTTTTTTCTCGTCATCATCATCAACATTTTTCTTAATACCTTCACGAGCATCCTCTCCGATCTGGATAAATTATCGGTTCTGTTTAACAAAAAGATCGATTTCCTCTCCCGGTGGGCGGTGGACCGGTTCGGCATGAGACTGAACCTGACCCTGGGTTCGGACAGTCTCACCAGCTGGTTCTGGCAGTGGATCGGCGGATTCCAATGGTCCGGCGCCCTGAAGAGCCTCGCCATGGGGCTGGGAGATTTCGGTAAGGACTTTCTCCTCTTTTTTCTCTATTTCCTCTTTCTCCTGGGGGGGCTCTCGGAGTATGCGAGCTTCGTCCAGTACGTGGTCGCCGACAACAGCCGCCTCCGGGAACACACGGAAACCCTGCAGAATTCCATCTCCTCCTATATCACCATAAAGACGGTCATCAGCCTGGTGACGGGGATTCTCGCTTTTCTCATCTGTCTGATCTTCGGACTCCCCTATGCCCTGTTCTGGGGTTTCATCGCCTTCCTTTTCAACTACATCCCCTCCATCGGATCCATTCTCTCCACCCTCCTGCCCATGCTCATGGCCTTTGTCCAGTTCGACAGCGTGGGCCGGTTCGTGGGGCTGGCGGCGGTTCTGCTCCTGAACCAGCTTATAATCGGGAATGTGATCGACCCCATGGTCATGGGGGACCGGATGAGGCTTAATTCCATCACCGTTATCTTCGGCCTGGTCTTCTGGGGCTATATCTGGGGCATTCCGGGAATGCTCCTTTCCGTGCCCCTTGACGTGATCGTCAAACTGGTTCTGGAGCAGTCCGAATCCCTTTCCATCGCCGCCCGGATCATGGGATCGCCGGAGAAAGAGAAAAAATTCACATTAAGAACAGGAAAAAGAGAGAAAAAAAAGGTTTCACAATGAATCCCCCATGCCTTACAATAGGGGCATGAAAAGGGTTCGCCTCCCGGCTTTACTATTCCTGACCTTTCTCCTGCTGACCTGTGTGACCGAAGAGATGACCACCGCCCCGGTCGCAACGGCTAATCCCGATGCCTGGAAGGAGCCCTTCCGGGGGCAGACGGTTTACGTGATAACCCAGGGGACCGTGGGGGTGGATGTGACCGATATGCTCCAGACTCAAATCCCCCAGGCTAAATGGGTTGCCCGTTTCGATTACGATCCGGACCGGTCGGGCAACTATCTGGTTCTGGATTTCCAGTCCGAAAGAAGCGGGACACCCATCGCCCCGGTGGTAGGGAGGATGTTCTCCTCCCAGCCGCTCAGCGGCACCCTGCAGGTCTTCAGCAACAGGATCCGGCTGGGGTATTTCGAAGCCCCCCTCTTTGAGGGATGGAACGGGGAGCTTGAGCACGACCTGAAGGCTTATGCGGGCTTTATAAAGGGCAGCGCCATTCAGGAGACCCAGGGACCCTGGTTCGCCGATCCCCTGACTTCATTCGCCAGAAAGAGCGTGGACAAAAGGAACGGGGATACCTCCCTGACCGCGGTGAACTACTATACGGGAGAGGAGAAAAATCTCCTGACATATCAAATCCTGCCCGGGGCCGGCCGCAGCGGGGATATTCCCTGGAAGCTGGTTATTACGGATAGTTGCGGCGAGCTGGAGTGGGTCTCCGGGCTCGTTTCGGGAGACGAAAGGGCCGGCGTGGGGCTGACGGGATTTTACGGCGCCGTGGAGGGGGGACGCCTGGAATTCTCCGGTACCTACCGGCGCTCCCCCACCTTTCGGGAGCTTCAGCTGAGCCAGGCGGATATCGAATTCTCAAACGGTCTGATGATCACCTGGGTCGCCGGCCGGGCCCTGCGGCTGGCCTATCCGAACACACGGAGCACCGCCCGCATCGAAAGGGGGCCCGGAAATGAGCAGATCGTCTGGGGGGAGGATTTTTCCGGGAATCCGATAAAGCTCTTCCGCATCGACCTGGACCCGAATAAGGGCGGTCCCTACCTGGAAACCTACCGGAAGATCCGCAGCCTCGAACTGCCCCTCCGGTTCAACGGCCGGGAGGAGCGCAGCTACACCTTCGCCAACCTACGCAGCGATTTCATCCAGGAAATCGATCCCCCCTCCGCCTCTCCCCGGTCGGTGAGCATCGATCCCATCGGTACGGACAGGGGCTTCATCGATCTTCCCGACGGGTTGTTTTTCTCCCTGACCGAACCGGAGACCCTGCCTCCCGAATGGACCGGGGAAGAAAACCGCCTCATCCTGATTTCCAATAATCTGCCCTACGGCAGTCTGGAATTCATTTCCGAGCTGATCTCCTTTTATCCGGAGCTGCGGATCCTCTCGGTGGACACGGATCTTACCGTGAAGGAATCCGGCGATACGGAATACGCCCTGATTCTGGAGACGTCCCCCCAGCAGGCGGGGGTGACCTACCAGGTGAGCATCCAGCCCCACCCCTCCCTGTTTGAACAGGGATATGTGTGGGAGTTTACGGGGCGGGATTAGTAGGTGATGATTGCGGAGGAACCAATGGTGCTCATAATATTCCCTGCTTCATCCTTAACGAGACAATGAATTTTGTACGTTCCCGACGAGGGAAGAATCAAGAGATAGTTCGACGAGAATGAAATGTAGTCATCACTTGGTTCAATAGCAGTCTCCGAAGATGGCTGATACCAGATTTTCATCCAGCTTCCCTCGTCCGTGATGGGACTAATGTATATAATTCCATCAGTCGTCACTGTGGTAGTAGAGCCATTGTATGTATCCGCAACTTTCACAAAGTATAGCTCCGGAGAAACCGTATCAAGTGTTATCAAATGACTCATAGACAGTGATTCATTTCCCGCATTATCACAGAGTTTTATCCAAACCGTGTAAATATTGTCGGATGATAAGGTAAAGGTCGATTCCGCATCATAAGCAGAATAGGACCCCGGCTCATCGGAGCTGCTACCGACCCAGATTTTCATGCCCCCAATACCAATATTATCGCTTCCGTCGATTTCTATATCCAGAACGGGATCGTTCGTATCGTCCGGCGCGGTGCTCCCGTTTATGGTGAAATTATTCAGAGTCGGCGAGGATATATCCAGGGTTACCGTGGCGGAGAGCGTATTTGAGCCGTTGCCCAGGCTGTCATAGAGGCGGCAGAACACCGTATAGTTGCCGCTGCTGTTGGGGAGCGTATAGGAGGCGGAGGTGCTGTAAGCCGATGAGGTTCCGCTTGCCTCGCTTATGGTGTTATCCCAGAAAACCATGGTGGCGGGGGAGTCCGTCGCCGCCAGGGTCATGGCGATGCTTCTGCTGCTGCTGTAACCGGACAGGTAGGCGCCGCTGTCGTCGTTTATGGTAAAGGTGTTCAGGCTGGGCCCTGTCTTGTCATAGGTGACCGAATCGGTTCTTGTGATGCTCCCGTCGCTGCCATTCCCCGCCAGATCCCGGACTCTCATGTAAACGGTCTTCACGCCGCTTGCCGTGGTGCCACCGTAGGTACTGCCGGTGATATTCCAGTTCTCATGGGTCCCGTCCGCGGTTTCCCAGGGGGACCATTCCCCCGTAACCCCGGAATTGGAGAAGCTGACCTGGGCGCCGGACCCGGTTTCCGTAAGGGAATAGGTCAGATTGGCCAGGGAGGAGGAGGTGGGATCGCTGCCGCCGACGGTGAAGCTATTGATAACCGGGGCGACGCTGTCATAGTAGGTGGTCTCCTTGTTGCTCTCCACATATGCCAGCGTTGTGGCATTGCCCAGAACATCGATCAATCGGACGAACACATCGTACTCCCCATTTGTGGTGGGAAGGGTATACGTGGCTGTCGATGAATAGGTTACGTAACCGGACTCACTGGAGGGGCCGCCGGTGTAGACGCCATGCCATATGGCCATCTTGTAGGTGTCCGATAGGTCGGAGGGGGTGATCGTCAGATTGATTGTCCGGCTGTTGGTCGCCGATCCTTGGGCTATGGCAAAGCTGGCCCAGGGGGCGGTGCTGTCGTAGGTTATGTTACAGGAGAGGACCCCCGATTTATTGCCCACGCTGTCCCTGACCCGGGCCGAAACGGTATAATCTCCGTCGGAAGGGAGGACCAGAGTATCGGTGGAGGCGAAGGATTCGAAATAGGAGTCGGAGGGTTCCGAACCGGTCCAGATCTTCATTTCCGATACGGTACCGTCCGCCGTGAGAGCCAGTGCGAGGGTGCCGTTTTTCGTATCCGCCGGGGAGGCGCTGCCGTTGACGGTAAAGTTGGTGAATCCCGGGGCCGTCGTATCCAGGGTAACCGATCGGGAGGCGGGCGTGGAGATCTCATTGCCCGCGCTGTCCACGACGGAGGCATATATGGTGTAGCTCCCATCCACTGCGGGAAGCTGGTAGGTAGCCTCCGAAGTAAATGTAACGAAATCGGCAAGATCCGGTTTCGTATCGTGCCAGAGGGCCATCTTTACCGCCGAAGCGGAGGTCAGGCTCAAATTGACGTTCCTGTCGTTGGTGACGGAGCTGCTCAGGAGGCTCAGGCTCAGGCTGGGGGGGGTGATGTCGTAGGTCAGAGTAAGGGAATCGGATGTGACATTGCCCGCCAGATCCTTCACGCGCAGATGGAAGGTATGCTGACCCTCCGTGGCAAAGGTATAGTCCAGGGTCGAAACATAATCGGCATAAGCGGCTGGAGTGGCGCTGTCCACCCAGAACTGGTACTGGATGTCGTTCAGATCGTATCCGTTGAAGGAGAAGGTGATGTCGGAGGTGTTAGTGGGAGAGGCCGCGTTTGCG
>QKAI01000220.1 GCA_003246505.1 Spirochaetaceae bacterium
CCCGTGTGCTTGTGAAGTCCCTTCACGGTCAGGCCGTACCGGTCGGCTATCTCCTTCACCCGGCCCGCCTCCTCCATGAGTATGCCGAATTTGGTCAGGGGCCCCCCGGTTTTGATCTTGTCGAACTCCCCGGCCACCACGTCCGGATTGAAGCGGAGGCAGACCGGGGATCCGGGGAATCTTTTAGCGAACTTCTCCAGCCGGGAGAGGGAGCCGATGTTCATAAGCACCCCTGTGGCGTGGACCCGCTCCATCTCTTCGTCGGTGATATGGTTGGCCGTGTAGATGATCCGGTCCGGGGTGAAGCCGCAGGCCAGGGCCATGAGCACCTCCCCCTCGCTCACCGCGTCAATGCCGATGCCCTCCCTTTCCATGAGGGAGAGGAGGTGGGGGTTGTTGTTGGCCTTCATGGCGTAGAAAAGACGCAGATCCTCCAGGGGAAGCACCCGGCGCAGTTCGCCTATCCGATCCCTGACCGTCACCCCGTCGTACAGATAGAGGGGGGTCCCGAACTCCCGGGCCGCCTCCATCGGATCGATCCCTCCGAAGCGGTAGGAATCCTCCCGACGGACAAGGCTGTTTCTAAGATTATTCACTTTATCATCTCCTTGCATTTTAATGTTGTGTTACGCAACTATGGGGGAAAGGATAAATCATTCCACCCGTTCCAGGGCGGAGTAGAGAATCTCCGCCGAATTCATGACCTCCCGCACGTGGCCCCGGGGCAGCAGGGCTATCAGCTTCCCGTAGTAGGTCTCCCGGCTCTCCTTCACGGCACGGGCGGTCAGCCGGCCCCGGTCGGTAAGCATCACATGCTGGAGGCGCCGGTCCTCTCCGTCTGTCCGGGTTTCCAGAAATCCCCCCGCCCTGAGGGGGCTTACCAGGCGGGTCACGCTGCTTTTCTCCAGATGCATCCGCTCCCCGATCTCCCCCATGGTCAGTTTCCCCTCCTCCAGGAGCAGGGTGAGGAGAAAGGACTGGGAGTCGGTGAATCCGGTTTCCTTCCTCTGCTCCCTCTCCATGATCTGGAATATCCGGGATGTCCTGTGCAGCAGGGAGGCGATATCGGTGAGGCACTTCTCGTATTTTTCCTGATCCCCGTAGGGCGCCGTCTCTTTCATATGAATATTGTGTAATACAACTATAATAATTAGTCAACCCTTTTTGCGGGAAAATCCGCAATATGCTATACTGCTCCCATGGAAAGCAGCGACAAATCACGTCTCCTGGATCGGGCCCTCTCTCTGGGATTCTCCCGGGCCCGCCTGCTCTGCCCCCTGCCGGACATCGCCCCCGGGGAGCGCGGGAACCGGGACTCTTCCCCGGACGCCCGTTCCGCCCTGCTGGTTTTCCTTCCCTACGACCTGTCCGGGGGGGAGGGGACTCTGGCCCCCTTCGCCCGGAGCAACTACTACCGGGAGGCGGTGACCCGCCTGAAGAAAATCGTCTCCGCCCTGGCCCGGGAGAGGGGGCTTTCCCGGGGGGATCTGCCCATCTTCTGCAACTCCCCCTATCCGGAAAAGCGGATGGCCTGGCTCTGCGGCCTGGGCTCCCTGGGGAGAAACAGCCTTATCATTACCCCGGAATACGGCTCCCTGGGGATCATCGCGGGAATCTTTCTGCCCCTGGATCTCCCCGGGGACGCTCCCCTGGAAAGCACTCCCTTTGACATGTGCGGGGCCTGCCGCCTCTGCCGGGAGGCCTGCCCCGGGGGGGCCGTGAGGGGGGAGGGGGGAATCGAACGGAGCCTCTGCTATCAGAATCTTTCCACCCGGGGCGGGGTGCTTCCCCGGGAGGTGATGGCAAAGTGGCGCCTCCTTTACGGCTGCCAGATCTGCCAGGAGGTCTGCCCCCGGAACGGGAAGGCCCCCTCCGTCCCCTCCCTGGAAAGGGGCTATCTGGGGGCGGCTCCGGATCTGGATTTCATCGTGAATGCCTCCGAGGGGGAACTGGGCGCTTTCCTGAAGGGCACCGTGCTGGGCCAGTCCTGGATAGAACCGGCCCTCCTGCGCAGGAACGCCCTCATCTGTCTCTGGAACGAAGGGGGTGAGGGGAAGCGCCGCCTGCTCAGGGAGCGCTTCCTCAACCATCCGGACCCCCTTATGGCGGGGACGATGGAAATTCTTTCAGGGCCCGGTTAACTTCTCTCCCATGATCTATATTGGTATTCATGAGAAAAATTGAACTCCTATTCCCTTTTCTGCTTCTTCTTTCCTGCATTCAGTCACCGGCCGTGATCGCTCCGGGGGAGACCGATTCCCTCCTGCCCCTGAGAGCATACGGGGAGAGCAGACAGGTGTATGTGGGAACTTCTCTCAGTTATCCCGCTTTCAGCCATCCCTCTGATCCCTATGGTGATGAATATAGAGCTCTGGCTGCCAGGGAATTCAATATGATCACCCCGGAAGCCTGCATGAAGATGGCGAACCTGTGGACCGGGGAAGGGCATTATGATTTCTCCCGGGTGGATGCTCTGGCCGAGTTCGCCGTAGAAAAGGGAATGAAAATGCGCGGCCATACCCTGCTCTGGTACAGGTCCGTTCCACCCTGGCTGCTGGAGGGATACGCGGACGGCACCTATACCGGCGGCGATGTGGAACATCTGGTAGAGAATTACATCTCCGCGGTCATAGGCCATTTCTGCCGGGAATATCCCGGTCTGGTCGTCGCCTGGGATGTGGTCAACGAGGCCGTGGGTCCCAATGATCCCCGCGTTCCCTATGCCTCCGGTCCTCCCTTCGGATTGCGTTCTCCGGACCCGCAGGACGGGGAGGATTTTGATTTCTGGCGCTTAACCCTGGGGGACGCCTATCCGGCGAAGGCCTTCCGCTGGGCCAGGGCTTCACTGGACAGGGAGGGGGACAGGGGGGCGAAATTATTCTATAACGATTATAATAATGAGTTTCCCAACGGCAAGCAAAGGGAGATAGCCCGCTTTCTGCGGGAAGATCTTCTGGATAATCAAGTCCCCGTGGACGGCGTAGGACTGCAGTGCCATTTCTCCATTGACTATCTGACCATGGAATTCGAGGGGCTGGATTTTAGCATAGACAGTATTTCCCATGTCATAGACAACTACCTCTCCCTGGGGCTGGAGGTCCAGATCACAGAGATAGATATCCGGATCAATGATGACGGCAGGGGTCTGTCCCGGGAGAAAATCGATATACAGGCCGACCTTTTTGCGGACATCCTCAAAGTTTCCCTGGTCAAGGCTGGTGTTACGGCCTTCGTGAGCTGGGGATTTACAGACCGCGTCACCTGGTACGATGAAACCTATACCTTCAATGAACCCGGTTCCCCTACCGACGAATGGCCTTTGTATTTTGATGAAACCCTTAGGAAGAAGCCGGCCTATTTCTCCTTGCAGAATGCCTTGAGAGAGTTGTCCCGCTGATCCGATCCGGCCTAGGACATGCTCTCCGCGGCCCGGATGCCGCTGGCCCAGGCCCCGGTGATGCCCCGGCTGGTTCCGGCCCCGTCGCCGATCATCCAGATATTGTCCCGCACCCGGAAGCTGCGGTCCCTGAATTCGGGCTTGTTGGCGTAGAGCTTGATCTCCGGATAGTACATGATGGTGCTGGGGTGGAGAATCCCCGGGATGATCGTATCCAGCTCCTTCATGGATTTCCAGATGGCCCGGAGTATCTTGGCGGGCATGACCAGGGAGATGTCCCCGGGGGTGCAGGCCAGGGTGGGGGCGAAGGAGTAGAGGTCGTCGTTGAAGGTGCCCCCCTTGGAGCGCTTGCCCATGCGGAAGTCTCCCACCCGCTGCATGATCGGCCTGCCCCCGCCCAGGAGGGCCGCCTGCAGGCCCAGCATCTCCGCGTAGTCCTGGCCGCTGGCCAGGGGCTCGGTGAGGCGGACCGTCTTGAGCATGGCGAAATTGACAAGCCCGTTGCCCTCTTTGCGGGAGTAGGCGTGCCCGTTGACGCTGTAGTAGGTGCTGCCGTTCCGGCTGGTGTACTTCTCCCGCACCACGTGGGCGCTTCCCGAGTTGGTGCAGAAGGTCCTGACCCGCCCGGGGAAATGGAACTTGGGATCGTAGTAGTCCCGCACGATGGGGTAGTGCTCCTCCTCCGCCTCCACCCTTATGCCTATGTCTATGGTATTGTCCATATAGCCGATGCCCAGGCTGTTCATGGCGGACTGGAGAAAGCGGAATCCCTTGCGCCCCGGGGCGATGATCAGATGGTCGAAGGTGAGTTCCCCCCCGGCCAGGAGGACCGACTTCTCCCCCACCTCCAGAATCTCCCGGTCCAGCTCTATGGTCACCCCCCTTTCCCGCAGCCGGGCGGTGAGCTCCTTGATCAGTTCCAGGCCCCCGTCGGTGCCCAGGTGGGCCTGTCTTATCTCCAGGAGATTCACATCCAGGGGGCGGCAGCGCTTCTTGTAGGTTTCCAGATTATGCTTCTGCTTGACCGGGGGCTTGAGCAGGGCCTCCACCCGGTCCAGGTAGTGCCCCGCCTCCTCTTCGGTCCAGAACTCCTCCGGGAATCCCACGGGGTAGGTGAAATTCATCTTGCAGTCGTTCCTGAGGCCCCCGGTGGAGAATTTCTCCCGGTCCACCATGAGGATTCTCCCCCGTACCTTTCTTTCCAGCAGCTCGAAGGCCGCTCCCAGACCGGCGGGGCCGGTTCCGATAATCAGATA
This sequence comes from Spirochaetaceae bacterium, assembly GCA_003246505.1. Lineage (GTDB taxonomy): Bacteria > Spirochaetota > Spirochaetia > DSM-2461 > DSM-2461 > SZUA-368. Next base: position 4,654 of record QKAI01000220.1, read on the forward strand.
TTCCCAGTGTTTTTCCAGCATAACGGGTCATTATACACCCATTGATCCCTTTATGAAATCCCGCCCCTTTTCTCCCGCCCTTCTTGTAAAGGCGGGGGAATCATTGTAAAATTAATTATTGATGAAAAATGACGGGATCATAGAATCCTCCGACCATGTAAAAACCATCCGCTACGGAACATTTCTGCCCCAGATCGAGAGGCTTGAGCGCATCCAACCTTTCCCGGATGAGCGTCCCGAGGGGTTCGTCTCCTCTACGGAGCACTACACCTTCTGCTACAGCGCCCGGGGCTGGCAGACCTGGTATGTGGGCAAGCAGTACTGCTACCTGCCCCGGGGGCATTTTCTTCTTGTCAAACCGGGCACCTTCTTCTCCCGGGGGGACCGGGCCTCCGGGGACAGCCGCATTTTCCTGCTGGCAGCGAGAGCCCCCGACGTGGAGAGCCCCGATCCCTACCTGGGGTTCGGCCGGGAGGAGTGGCGCCGCCTTTTTTCCCTTATCAACGATTACGCCTATCCGGTGGTGCGCGTGTCCGAGGAGCTGCCCGATCTCTGGGAGAGGATTTACCGTTTCAGCGAGGAGTCCCTGAGGGGGGGGAGGGATCTTCTGGACAAGATCCGCCTGCAGAATATGTACAGGGAGCTGATTTACTTTCTGGCCAGCGGGACCAACGTGTTTTCCAATCCCCTGGACACGCTCATCGACTCCATCCTGCCCCGCCTCCCGAAGGGGGGCTACTCCCCCATGATAGAGAAGGCCATAGGGCAGATGTCGGAGAACCTCTATTCCGGGCTGACCCTGGTGAGCCTGGCCGACGGGGTGGATATCTCCCTGAGCCGGTTCAAGGCCCGCTTTCTGGAGGAGACCGGCATGGCTCCCCTGGATTATTTCACCCGCCTCTCCGTTCAGAAGAGCCTGGAGCTGCTCCACACCACGTCCCGGTCGGTCCGGTCCATCGCGGAGGAGCTGGGATTCTCCTCTTCCCCCTACTTCTCCCGGGTGTTCAGGAATACGGTGGGCATGGGTCCGGAGGAATTCCGGGCCTGGAAGGGGCGCTAGTCCTTCTCCCTGTCCAGGGGGATAAAGGCGTAATTCTGCTTATAGCTGATACTGTCCTGGAGGCCCCAGGCCCCCCCCTTCCGGGCGAAAGTCAGGACGAGGGTTTTCCCCTCTCCTCCCCGGGGGGTGAGAAAAAGGGTTTCCTTTCCCCACTCCCGGCGGGCCCTCTCCAGGGTCACCCTGTCCAGGGAATAGGGGGCCAGAGTCTC
>QKAI01000223.1 GCA_003246505.1 Spirochaetaceae bacterium
GAGGGCAATGCGGAAGGGCATTCTCTTGGGACTCATGCGGAAAGACTCTTCCCTGGTGAGATTGATAGAGACGGGTCTTCCGCATTTCAAGGCGCAGACGCCGAGGATTCCCTGGAGAAGAAGATCGTCCTTGCCACCGAAACCTCCTCCCAGGGGATGGGAGTGGACATCGATCTTATCAAGGGGAAGATCCAGTACCGCCGTAAGATCGCGCCGGGCCCTGTGCCCGTTCTGGCATCCGTACCAGACATCGACCCCCCCGTCCTCCCGGGGCACGGCGAAACCCCCTTCCGGCTCCAGATAGGCGTGCTCCTGGTATCCGGTCTCAAAGGTCTCCTCAAAAACATGGGGAGCGCTCCCGAAGACCGAGTCCAGATCCCCTTCGCTCCTGTATTCGTAGTGGGCGGCCACATTGCCCCCCTCGTGCACCCGGGGAGCCTCCGCCCCCAGAGCTTCATCCGCGGTCAGCACGTGGGGCAGGACCTCGTATTCCACGGAGATCAGGTCAAGGGCGCGAAGGGCGGCTTCCTCCGACACGGCGATAACCACGGCCACCGCATCTCCCCTGTAATTGACCCTGGTCCCGCAGAGAACGGGATGATCCTTTATTATCAGACCGCGCAAGGGGGATCCGGGAATATCATCGGCGGTGACAACGGTGATGACATCCTCCGCCGCCAGAGCCCGGGAGACATCAATGTGCTTGATATCCGCGCGGAAATGGGGAGAAAAAAGAATCTTCCCATAAAGCATGCCGGGGATTTTGTAATCCCCCATATACTTTAATTCCCCCCTGGCCTTGGAAGGTCCGTCTTTTCTTGTAAAGTTTTTTCCGATTGTACGGTATTGATTCATTCAGCAAACCTCACTACAAAACCGTCTGACTAGTCAGTCATAATTGAAAAAAACAAATATTTTTTGTTTTTTTTGTAATATATTACTCACTCGAAGATAATATTATGCATAATCCATACCAAGTCCCCATTTCCCTTTCTATTCCCCTTTTCAAGGGCGCCGGCAGGGGGACAGGCCCGAAAAAAACTACCTTCCCGTGGCTTTGTTCCCATAAAACCCACCTAAAAGTAGACCAGTTGGTCAACTATTCAGGAAAGACCGGTTCAGAGGCCTTTCCCGGGTCCTTTACAGGGGATTTTTTTTTTTATATAATCTGCACAAATTCCGACATCATGTGTAAAAATAAAGAACAAAATATCATTAAAGGGAAATCAATCCCCATACCTGACTGACAGGTCAGTCAGGTATGGGGGTCCCGGAAGGGGAAGGAGCAGAACATTGGGTAAAGAACTACTAATGAAAGTATTGAATCATGAGGATACGGACGGCCGGATTCCCTGGGTGCCCTTCGCCGGTGTCCATGCGGGCAAACTGAAGGGATACACGGGAAAGGAAACCCTGACCGATGCCTCCAAGCTGATAGAGTGCCTGAGGGAGGTTCACAAGCTATACGAACCGGACGGCATGCCCATAGTCTTCGATCTTCAGCTGGAAGCGGAGATACTGGGATGCGATCTCCTCTGGGCGGAGAACAATCCCCCCTCCGTCGTTTCCCATCTGCTTGCCGATGAGAAAAGAATTCCCTGCGCCTGTAAATTCCCCACCCGGGAAAGCGGCCGCATCCCTGTCATTCTGGAAGCCATGGAAGCCATGAAAAGGGAAGTGGGGGACGACACGGCCCTCTACGGCCTTATCTGCGGCCCCCTGACGCTGGCATCCCACCTGAGGGGAAGCGCTTTCTTCAAGGACATGAGAAAGGACCCGGACTATGTGATCCAGCTCGTCTCCTATTGCGCGGAATACGCCCAGAGGATGGCGGAACTCTACATCGAAGCGGGAATGGACGTCATAGCCGTGGTGGATCCCCTGGTCAGCCAGGTCTCCCCCAAGGCCTTCGCTACCCTTCTTTCCGACTCCTTCAAGGCCGTCTTTGACTATATCCGCCTTAAGGGGGTCAAATCCTCCTTCTTCGTCTGCGGAAACGCCACCAATCAGATAGAAGTCATGTGCGAAACCATGCCCGACTCCATAGCCGTGGACGAGAATGTGAACATGGTAACCGCCAAATCCGTCACGGACCGGTTCAATATCGCCCTGAGCGGCAACATTCCCCTTACGACGACCATGCTCTTCGGGACCCAGCAGGATAACATGAAGGGGGTTCTCGATCTTCTCGACAGTATCGGGAACAAGCAGAATCTCATCATCAGCCCCGGCTGCGACATGCCCTACGATGTCCCCCTGGAAAACGCCGTCGCCTGTACCCTGGCGGTCCACAGGCCCGAAGAGGCCCGCACCCTTGTTGCGAACTATTCCTCCGACGAAGTGGATGTCAGCGGCATAGAGATTCCCGAATATGCCGCGCTGGACAAAGTCCTGATCGAGATTTTCACCCTGGACCCGGAACAGTGCGCCGCCTGCACCTACATGGTGAAAAGCGTGGAGGATGTGTACGGGGAGATCCGGGACATGGCCGATTACAATGTCTATAAATACTTTATTAAGGAAGATATCGCCCGGACATCCAAGATGGGGCTGAAGAATCTTCCCACTATCTGCATAGACGGGGAGAGCGTGTACATCTCCATCATTCCGGACAGGGATGAACTCATCGCGGAAGTGACGAGGCGTTACGAAATGAAGCGGAAGCCATAGGATTCGGCGCCGGCCGGGAAAGGAAGAGGAACATGATCAAGCTGGTTTTACTGACAGGTTTTCTGGGCGCCGGGAAGACGACTCTTCTCCAGCGCCTGCTGGAGCACTTCGGCAATGAACCGACGGGGCTGATCGTGAACGACTTCGGGAAGGTCAATATTGACGCCCGGCTTCTTGAGCAGGACGGAATAGCCATGGCGGAGCTGGAGAACGGCTCGATCTTCTGCTCCTGCATCAAGGAGAATTTTATAAACGCCCTGATCCGCCTGTCCGGCGAGAACCTGACCTATCTGTTCATAGAGGCTTCCGGACTGGCGGACCCGGGGAACATGGCCCAGATCCTGGCCGTCGTGGGATCCCGCGGCTCCCGTCCCTATGATTACAGAGGTTCCGTCTGCGTTCTCGACGGGGAGTCCTTCCTGGAAATGGCGGATCTGCTGCCCGCCATTGGAAACCAGCTTAAGCATGCTTCCGCGGTCCTCGTCAACAAGGAAGATCTCCTGTGCCAGGAGAGAATCTCCCGGATCAGGGAGAGGATAGGCGAAATAAATCGGGAGGCTCCCCTCTTCTTCACCTCCTACTGTGAAATTGATATCGATGATGTTATTGAAGGGCTGGCCTCGTCAAAGGAAGAGGCCGGGGAATCAACAAACACCCCCGAGAACCGACCGTACTCCCTGATTCTCAGGCAGAATGACAACCTTACCATGGAGGAGCTCCGGAGCTTTCTCTCCCATATTGCCCCCCGCACATACCGCATAAAGGGGTTCGCCCGCCTCTCCGGCAAAGCCTACTCCATAAGCGGCGTCGGAACCCATATCATGATATTGCCCTGGAAAGGGGAGATCGCCTCACCGGAAATCGTCCTCATATCCTCCGTGGGCATCGGCATCACCGGAGCCGTCTCCGAGGGCATCGGCAAATATGCGTCCCGGTCCTTACGCCTGTAACCCTAGAAAAGGGGCGGCGTTATGGTGGAAATGAAAACGAGAAGATCCTCTCCCCTATTCATTATGCGATGGGGAAGGCTCCCCTGATAATAGATCGTATCCCCCTCTTCCAGGGTATATTCCATATCACCGACCCGGATCCACATCTGTCCCCGCAGAACATGGGTGACCTCCTCCCCCGGATGGGGAAGGGGCTCCTCGCAGGTGGCCGCCCCCGGTTCCAGCTCCCCCATGAACATCTCCATCTGCCTGTTCAGGTCGGGTGAGAGCAGTTCGTAGGTCATATGGGTATCGTGGAAAACCAGCTTCTGCCGTTCGTTCCTCTTGACCACCATCCTGTTCCCGTCATCCCCCATGAGAAAGTAGAACACGGCCACGTTCAGAGCCCTGGCGATCTTGCGCAGGGAGGTGATGGAGGGTTCGGCCAGATCCCTCTCTATCTGGCTGAGAAATCCGGGGGTCAGGTCGGTCATCCCGGCCAGATCCTTCTGGCTGATTCCCAGCTCCATCCTTTTCTCCCTTATCCTTTTTCCAAGCCTGAACGGTTCCATGGCTGAACTCCCCCCGTCTGTCAAAATATCCCCCCTAGGCCCTGCGGACTATGGCCTTCTTGGGGCAGACCGTCTGGCAGAGGGTGCAGCCGAAGCACTTCTCCTCGGAGAGTACGATCCGGTCGTTCTCCCTGCCCAGAGCCCTGTAGGGGCAGATGCTGATGCACCGGTTGCAGAGGATGCATTTTTCATGGTCGATGAGGGGGGGGTGCTTCTCATAGGAGACTTCCGGTATGGCCAGGGGCGTATCGATAACATCCCGCACGGAGGAGAAGCCGTAGTATTCCAGACGGCCGGGCAGATCATCCACAATCTTGCGGTAGAGATCCACCCCGTACAGCATGGCGCCGGACAGGACCTGTACCGCACTGGCCCCGGCGAGCAGGAACTCCAGCACGTCGTCGGCGGAGGCAATGCCCCCCACTCCGATAATCTCGCACTCGGGAATAGCCCTTTTTATGCGGGAGATGAAGGCCAGGGCGATGGGTTTGATGGCCGGTCCGGACATCCAGACCTCCCCCTGGCTGTTCCCCATGGAGACGGACCGGGTTTTCAGGTCCACCGACATGGCCGGGCCCAGGGAGTTGATGGCCACGATGCCGTTGCCGCCGTTTTCCAGAACCATCTCGCAGAAGGCCACCGGATCGGGCATGTGGGGGGACACCTTCATGAAGAAGGGCTTGTCCGTGAGGGACCGGATGGTCCGGACGGTCTCCCTTATGGGGGCCAGGTCCTTCCCCACGTAGTGGGTGGAAACCTCAAAGGCGTCGGCGAAGGGATTCAGATCGGGGACCAGCCCCGCCATGTCCTCCCTGGTGTAACCCATGCTTATGAGCAGGGGGATATCCAGATCCGCCTTGACCGTGGGGAGAATGTCGTTCTTCCATTTTTCCAGGGAGTACTCGGACCAGAGTTCCGCATTGGTGATATAGTTCTTTCCCGACTGGATACAGGGCCGGGGCACCTTGGCTCCCTCCAGGGAGATTGTCTTGCTGACCATTCCCCCCACCCCCAGTCCGTGGAGCTCCCTTATCTTCTCCGCATCACCGACCAGGGGGCCGGAAGCCGGTAGAAGGGGATTCTTGAGTTCGATTCCGCCTATAGTTGTCCTTAAATCCATTTTTATTTCACTTTCCTTCTATTTTTCTTCTCGGGATTCTGAGCGCGGGCTCATTTCCCGTTCCGTTCATATTTTCTTTCCAGGAACTGTCCCCGGTTACCGCGGAACCGTCCCTCCTCCATAAGGGCCATACCCCGCAGGAAGGTGACGCAGACCTCTCCTTTCCCCTGGCAACCGCAATAGGGGGAAGAAGAACCGTCCCGGTTCAGGCTCCTGTGCCAGGGCATGGACCCGCCGAAGGTAACCGATTTTCCGGGATCGAAGATGAGGATATCCCCGTCGCTCCCCTCCTTGAGGGTTCCCTTCCTCGGGTAAAGGCCGTGGATCCGGGCACAGTCATGAGTCATTTTGGGAAGGATTTTCTCTCCGAACAGCCCGTAGAGAACGGGAAGGGTGTAGGGTATGCCCTCTATGCCGTTGGGAATGCGGTCCAGCAGGGCGCGATTCTTCTCATCCTCCCGATAGGGACAGTGGTCGGTCCCGATGGTATCCACCCCGTCAATCTGCTCGCACAGCTTCTCCCTCTCCCCCTCCGGACGCAGGGGGGGGGTCATGACATAGCGGTAACCCCGGTCGGTACCATAAACCCGGGAATCGAAAAGCAGG
>QKAI01000355.1 GCA_003246505.1 Spirochaetaceae bacterium
GCGGAAGAGATGCGCCGCCACTATGGAAAAAGCAGCAGCTTCAACGCCCCCGGGGGGGTGCGGACCCTGTCCCGGGAGGAGAAGATGTACGATCTGCGAGCCACGAACAATCCCTCCAACTGGCTGGGGCCCATCTGGATCGTGGCCTCCTATTGCGTTTTCAGGGGATTCATGAATTACCGGTTTTACGATGAAGCGGAGGAACTCCTGGAAAAAACCCTGAGCCTCATGGCCGATGACATTAGAAAAACGGGAACCCTCCATGAGTATTACGATCCGGAGACCCGCGAACCGGTTATGAACGGAGGCTTTATGAACTGGAATATCCTGGCACTGAACATGTACCGGGAGTGGGAAAAGCACTAGAGGGGAAACGTCCGTGGCAGAAGAGCGGCACCGGCTGTGGTACACACGGCCATCGAACAGCTGGCAGGAAGCCCTTCCCCTGGGCAACGGCCGTCTCGGGGGCATGGTGTACGGGGGTGTCTTCGCGAACCGGATTCAGCTGAACGAGGACACCCTCTACTCCGGTCCCCGTGATTTCACCCCCGGCGACACCCTGCTTCCCCGCCTCTCGGAAATACGGCGTTTGATCTTCGCCCGCCGCTACGCAGAGGTACAGGGAATCATCGAATCCCTCTCCTCCGGATCGGGAGGGGCCTCATACCTTCCCCTGGGGGAAGTGGCCCTCTTTCCCGAATACGGGGACTGGGACCGCAGGGAGGAGGGTTCCTACCGCCGGGAACTGGATCTTTCCGAGGGCATTCACCGGGAGCACTACCGGGTCGGGGGCCGCGAATTCCTCCAGGAGTGCTTCTGCTCCTATCCCGACCAGGTCCTGGTCTGGCATTACGCCCCGGCGGGTGATCATACGGTCGGCCTGCGCCTCTGCCTCTCCTCTCCCCTGGAGCACTTCTGCGGGAAAAGGGACTATCGCACCCTAGCCCTTCGGGGGAGAGCGCCCGCCTCGGTGGTACCCCCTTCGGAAAGGGATGACGACCCGGTCACCTACCGTCCCGGGGAAGGGATGGCATTCTGCCAGCTCCTCCGGGTGGAGAACCGGGGGGGATCCCTGGAGAACTACGGGAGCGAGATCATGGTAAGGGGCGCCAAAGAGATTACCGTCCTGATCTCCGCTGCCACAGGATACGCCGGCTTCGGGAAGCCCCTGGACGAGAACCCGGAGGAAAAGGCCGAAACCATGCTTGCGGGGGCGGGACAATTCTCCTACGGGGAACTGAAAGAGCGCCACAGGACGGATCACGCCGCCCTCTTCTCCCGGATGGACTTTCGCCTGGGGAATGGGAAGGGGGAGGCGGTACCCACCGACGAACGGCTGGAGAGGGGGAAGGACGGCGGGGAAGATCCAGTTCTCATATCCCTCTTCTTCCATTACTCCCGTTACCTGCTCATCGCCTCTTCCCGGCCCGGTTCCCAGCCGGCCAATCTCCAGGGTATCTGGAACAACTCCGCCCGCCCACCCTGGACGGGGAATCTGACCACCAACATCAACGTGCAGATGAACTACTGGCTGGCGGAGCCGTGCCATCTCCCCGAGTGTCACGAGCCCCTGCTCAAAGCGATAGAAGAGGCGTCCCTTAGGGGAGAGGAAACGGCTCGGCGGCTTTACGGCTGCCGGGGCTGGTGCGTTCATCACGGCCTGGACCTGTGGCGCCGCACCGATCCCTCCGGGGGAAAGGCGGCCTGGTCCTTCTGGCCCATGGCTGCACCGTGGCTATGCCAGCACCTCTGGGATCATTACGAATACACCGGGGACAGGGAGTTTCTTGGGGAAAGGGCATATCCCCTCCTCAAAGGGGCGGCCCTCTTCTGCCTGGACTGGCTGGTGGAGGATGGGTATGGGCATCTCGTCTCCTGCCCCTCCACATCGCCGGAAAACAGTTTCCTCTCAGAAAAGGGAGACATGGTATCGGTAAGCCAGGGGTCTACCATGGATATGTCACTTATCTGGCAGCTCTTCACCCAAACGGAGGAGGCAGCCCGGATACTGGACCGGGACGGGGAATTCCGAAAAACCCTCACCGTGGCTCTGCCACGGCTCTACCCTATGAAAATAGGCGCCCGGGGCCAGTTGCAGGAGTGGTTCGAAGACTTTCCCGAAGCCGATCCGGGCCACCGCCACACGGCCCACCTCTACGCCCTCCATCCGGGAAACCGGATCGACCGGGACAGGGATCCGGAACTGGCCGCCGCCTGCCTGAGGACCCTGGAATTGAGAATAGCCCACGGGGAGGGGGACACCATCGGCTGGTGTTACGCCTGGTACGTCTGCTTCTTCGCCCGTCTGGGCCTGGGGGACAGGGCTTCTGAATATCTGGGAAAGCTCCTGGCCAATCCCTCCCCCAACCTTCTCAACGCCCACCGCCATCCCCGGATCAGCTTCCATCCCATGACCATAGAGGCCAACTTCGGCGGGACCGCGGGCATCACGGAGCTGCTCATTCAGAGCCACCGGGGGTACATCGATCTTCTTCCCGCCCTGCCCTCTTCCTGGCCTGTCGGGGAGGTCACCGGACTCCGGGCCCGTAAGGGGTTTGTCCTGGACATCCGATGGGAGGATGGAAAGCTCGCCGAAGCGACACTCCGCTCCGACCTGGGGGGAAGCTGCTCCCTGCGGGGGCGCGGCGTTCTGGAAATCCTCAGCGAATCGGGGGAGAAGGTTCCCGGGGAGCGGATAGGGGATACCGTCAATTTTATAACCGAGAAAAACCGATACTATCGGATCAGGAGAGAACCATGACCAGGGAGAATCCCTTTCCCCGCATCTACTTCGGGGGCGACTACAATCCGGACCAGTGGTCCGAAGAGGTTTGGGAAGAGGACATGCGCCTCTTCGAGCTGGCCCATGTGAACATGGTGACCCTGCCCGTCTTCAGCTGGGCGAAAATTCAGCCCTCGGAGGATGAGTTCCGTTTCGAATGGCTGGACCGGATTCTGGACCTGCTCGCTTCCCGGGGCATCTCCGCCTGTCTCGCCACCCCCACGGCGGCCCAGCCCGCCTGGATGTCCCGGAATTATCCGGACATCCTCCCTGTGGACGAAGAAGGCCGCAAGAGGACCCACGGCAAGAGGGTGAACTACTGTCCCAACAGTCCCTCCTACCGGAAATTCTCCCGGGGGATCGCCCTGCGGATGGCGGAGCGTTACAGGGCCCACCCCGCCCTGGCGATCTGGCATATTTCCAACGAATACGGCACCTACTGTTTTTGCGACAACTGTGCCGCCGCCTTCCGGAAGTGGCTTAAGAAACGCTATGCCACAGTGGGGGAGCTCAACCGGCGGTGGAATCTGGATTTCTGGGGCCATCTCATCGCGGATTGGGAGGAGATAACCGTCCCTTCCGAGCTGAATGACGACAACAAATGGTATCAGCCCAAGATGCTCGATTACCTGCGCTTTCTCACCGATTCAACGATCGATTGTTTCAACAATGAAAAGGAAGCCATTCTCTCCGTTTCTTCGGATATACCCGTCACTACGAACATGTCCGGATTCATCAAGAAGATGAACCAGCAGCTCTTCAACGAGCATATGGACTACGCCGCCTGGGACAATTATCCCGCGCCGGGCGCCGAACCCAGTCTTGTCGCCCTGAAGCACGATATTGTCCGGGGGCTCAAGGGAGGCAGATCCTACATAATGATGGAGCAGAGCCCCAACCAGCAGAACTGGCAGCCCTTCAATACTCTCAAACGGCCCGGCGAGGTCCGACTTCTGAGTTACCAGGCCCTGGCCCACGGCGCGGACACGGTTCTCTTCTTCCAGATGCGCCAGTCGGTGGGGGGGGTGGAAAAATTCCACGGCGCCCTGATCGAGCATCACGGCGCAGAGAATACGAGGGTTTTCCGGGAATGCGCCGCCCTGGGCGGTGAACTTGAAAGGCTGGGCGATGTTTTTACGGGAGGGACAACCGAAGCGAAAGCCGCCCTTCTGGTGGATTGGGAAAACTGGTGGGCATTGGAGCTTAGCACCGGACCAAACAGGGATACGGACTATATGGCCATTCTCCATAAGTATTACAAAGCCTTCTATGGAAGAAACATCTTAGTGGACGTTATCAGGCCGGAAAGCGATCTCTCCTCCTATTCCCTCGTGGCTGTACCCAATCTGTATATGGTCAAACCGGGAGTGTCCGATAATCTCAAAGCCTATACAAAGCAGGGAGGGTGCCTGGTTACGGGCTGTTTCTCCGGCATCGTCGACGAGAACGACCTGGTGACAACAAAGGGTTTCCCCGGAGAGATGCGGGACCTCCTGGGCATATGGGTCGAAGAATTCGACGCCCTGCCGCCGGATAGGGAAAACGGAATCGCCATAAATGACCCTATAGGAAAGCTGACTGGTACCTATTCCTGCGCCCACCTCTTTGACCTGCTCCACCTGGAATCGGCGGAAGCCCTGGGGACGTACACGGACGATTTTTACAAAGGGCGTCCCAGCCTTACGGTCAACCGGTACGGCAAAGGTTCAGCCTACTATGTGGCGACCGATCCGGAACAGGCCCTGCTGGACGACCTGATAGGGGAGCTCTGCCGTCAAAACGGAGTGGAAGCCCCGGAGACCGTGCCCGCGGGAGTGGAAGTGACGGTCAGAAAGAAGGGGGGGGCTTCCTGCTTCTTCTTTATGAACCACGGGGAAGAAACGGTCCGCCTTCCCCTCAAAGGAAGGAAACTCCTAGTGGGGAAAATCCTCCCGGAAAAGGACGGCCTCCGGATAGTACTCCCCCACGGGGGCGTCGCAATCGCGGTGGAAGAGAGAGCTCTCTGATCCGGGAATGGCTTGGCAACTTTACTCTGCGGCCGAAGGGCGATCCATTTCCGGACGATCTGGAATTCATCCCTGGATCATTTATCGGGGAGAGAGGAGCGGGGAGTCCCGGTAAAAGCAAAAATGAGTTCCCTAACATAGGGGGAACCGAGTATAATCATTTTTACAGCAATGGATACCTATAAGATTCTCCTATCCTACACGGCCCTCGTCTCCCTTCTACTGGGAATCAATATCCTCCGCAAGGATATCCGCAAACCGATACATTGGGTTTTCCTTATTAAAGCTTTAGTCCTGGCTCTCTTCGCCATTCTGGCCATTTTCATCCAGGATGCCCATACACCGGCGGAAGCGCAATTCTGGTACAAATACTATACTCTGGCCATGCTCATCCAGCCGCTGACTTTTTTTCTTTTCTACACCCTGCTCATCCCATCCAAACGGCCGCTCCGGATTATCAGGAGAACATTGGTCGTCGGTTTCGTTTTTGTCGCCGCTGTCTGGTCAAGCGTGCCGCCGGCGGATTTCTGCGAGTATGTTAAAACCGGGGACTTCTGGATCGTAAGCGAAACGTCCACCGCTACCGCCGTCAACATTCAGGTCCTGTACCTGACGATCGTTCCTCTGTTACTTTTCGCCTTCATCCTCATCTGGCACGTGAAATGCCGCACGAACAAAGAAAAGCACCACTCCCGGCTTGTCCTGCTCTCGCTTATTCTCGTGTACACCCTGTCCTTTCTGGCGGACTGCCTCCATATCCGCATCATAGCCCTTCCCCACATAACCCCGATGATTTTCTTCATTTACCTCTTTACCGTCTACTACGCCCATACCCGATATTATTTTCTGGACAACGACCTCAAAAGCCATTACGAGGAGATGCTGGACAGCAGCAGCGACATTTTCCTGTTTCTTGACAAGGAACTCCGCGTGGAAAAATCCAATGCGGTGGCCCGGGAGGAACTGGGAATTCCCCGGCGCCGAATGGCCGGAATGCCCTTCGAGGAGCTTCTCCACAATCCGGAAGAGATGGAACAGATCAGAGAAGCTGCCGAGGGAACGAATCCTCAAACGGACTATACAAACATTACCC
>QKAI01000328.1 GCA_003246505.1 Spirochaetaceae bacterium
GTCTGCAGTCCGGTCTCCGTCATGCGGGAGGGGGAGATCCAGCCCGGAGAGGGGGGGACGTTTGTGGTGGTTGGGGGGGAACTGTCCCGGGTCTGGGAAGACTTCGAAGAGGCCTGTCTCTGGCTGGAGGAGGAATTGGCCCGCCGCATCCGGGAGGACGCCCTCTGGGCGGGAACGGAGGAGGAGGCCATCCACTGGGAAACGGAGAACCGGATCAGCGAGACCGCCGAGGGAACCGCCCTCTTTCTAGGGCGCCGCTACAGGGCCCGGATCACCGGGCTGCCCCGGTAGGCCGGGGGGAAGGCTCGCCCCTTACCGGTCCGAGGCTCCCGTCTTACCGCTGGGAAGCTCTCCAATCAACTCAACCCCCCCGGGTTATCTCAAAATGGGAGTATCTCATAAAGGGTTTTAACCCCAGGGACAGGGCCAGGTTCAGGCTGGGAGCGTTGTCCTCGTTCATCTGGTAGCGGACGAAGAGCTTCTCCCCGGTAAGGCGGGAAAGGGCATGGCTCACCAGTTCCCGGCCCAGGCCCCGCCTCCGGAAGGGGGGCGCCACGGCCAGGGCCCCGATCTCCCAGATCTCCCCGTAGTTGTGGTAGATCAGGCCGCAGGCGGCGGGGGCATTCCCCACCCTGAGGGCGAGGAAGACCCCGTTCTCCCCCATGAGTTCCGCCGCCTCGGCCGGGGTGTAGTGAACCTCCTCCAGAAGGGGGGCGAAATCCTCCGAAGGGCGGCGGGAGGCCATGACATGGCAGGAAGGGGCTCCGGTGACCCCCTCCGGAGCGGTGAGGGAGATAAAACCGGTGATCCGGCGGGGACTCAGGGCGGGGGGAAGATCGGTCTCCTCCAGGGAGGAACCCTTTATGATGTGCTTCCCCGGGGGAAGGCCGCAGAGATACCCTTCCAACCCTTCCCTGTCTATCCCGCTGATCAGATGGACCGCCCGGGCGTACCCGTAGTCCGAGCCATCCCAGACGAGCCGGTCCGGGGGGAAGGTGACCACCACAAGGGGGCCGGCGGCGAGGTAACGGGCCCTGTCGCCCAGCATCAGGGCGAATTTCAGGGAGGGGAGATCGGCGAACCGTCTCCCGTGGAGAATGGCCAGGGCCGACCGGGGGGATATTTCCTTCATGACACTCCCATCCTAACAAAAAAAACGGGACCGTCAAAGACGGTCCCGGAACTTGCCCTTCCCCAGGGGGCGGGGAAGGGCGGCTCTCTCCTTATTACTCTCCTATAAGGCCTGCTGCCGTTTGGCGATGATTTCCTGCGCCACCTGACCCGCAACCGGGTTGTAGTGACTGAACTCCATTTCAAAGGCCCCCGTACCGGATGTTATGGATTTCAGATCAATGGCGTACCGCAGCAGTTCGCCCTGGGGCACCACGGCCTTAATCTGAGTGATACCGTTACCAAGGGACGCCTGGTCGGTGACGGCGCCCCGCTTGGAGGAGAGGTCCGACATGACGTCCCCCATGAATTTGTCTTCCACGATGACCGTGAGGTTCACCATGGGTTCCAGAAGGGAGGCCTTAGCCTGCTCGAAGGCCAGCTTCAGGGCTTGCTTGGCGGCCAGCTTGAAGGCCATTTCCGATGAGTCCACCGGATGCTCCTTCCCGTCGATGACGGAAACGCCGATGTCCACCATGGGGTAGCCCGCCAGAAAGCCCTCTTTCATAGCCTCCCGGAGTCCCTTCTCTATGCCCGGCATGTATCCCTTGGAGATAGAGCCGCCCTTTATGACGTTCTCCATGGAGAAATCCTCCCCCCTCTCCAGGGGCTTCACATTAATGACCACCCGGCCGTACTGGCCGTGGCCGCCGGACTGCTTCTTGTGGGTGTATTCCACGTTCTGCACCGGTTTCCCGATGGTTTCCCTGTAAGCCACCCCGGGGGTGCTCGTCTCCACCTCGATCTTGTTCTCCTTGCGGATTTTGCCCAGTATGGTCTCTATGTGGAGCTCTCCCATGCCGGAGATGACCGTCTCGTGGGTCTCTTCGTTAAAGGAGATGGAGAAGGTCAGATCCTGCTCCGCCACCCGGTGAAGCTGGTCGGCCAGCTTGTCCTCGTCCTTCTGGTTCACCGCCTTGATGGCCAGGGAGTGGATGGGATGGGGCAGGGCCAGGGCCTTGAAGTGGATCACGTTGTCCGCCATGCACAGGGTCTCGTTGGTCTTGATATCCTCTATCTTTGTCAGGACGCAGATGTCTCCGGCCACGACCTCCGTGGCCTCCTTCAGATCCTTCCCCTCGCTGAAGTAGACCTTGCCTATCTTCACCTTCTTCTCTTCCTGGGGATCGTAAACTTCCATGCCCGGGACCAGCTTGCCCGTGATGACCTTGATATAGGACATCTTGCCGGCGAATTTGTCTATGGACGTCTTGAAGACGATGCCCGAGAAGGAGCCCGAGGAGTCGATCATCACCGATTTCTCCCCGGAGACGCAGGGCTCTTCCACCCGACCGGGGGCGGGGGATTCCTGGGCCATGAAGTCCATAAGGGGCACGATGCCCGAATTCTCCAGGACGCTGCCGCAGAAGACGGGGATGAATTTGTTGTCGAAGAGCCCCTCCCTGAGCCCCTTGACCGCCTCTTCCACGGAGAGGGACCCCTCTTCGAAGAATTTCTCGGTCAGATCGTCGTCCCCCACGGCGGCCTGCTCGATCATGGCCTCGTGGTACTCCTGGGCCTGGGCCCGGTACTCCTCGGGAATGTCGGTCGCCTTCTCCGGGTTCCCCACGGAACCCTTGGGGTAGGCCTTCATATCCAGAAGATTGATCAGGCCTTTATAATCCTCACCCTGCCCCATGGGAATGGTCAGGGCTATCGGTTTCAGCTGAAAATCGCTCAGATCGGAAAGAACCTTGTAAAAATCGGCCCTCTCCTTTTCCATTTTATTCACAAAAACGACCCGGGGCATATCACGGGCGTTCAGACGGCGCCACAGTTTGACCGTCTCGATCTGCAGGCTGGAACGGGCCCCCACCAGAACCACGGCCGATTCGGCCGCTCTGAAAGATGAAACAACTTCCCCCACGAAGTCGGAGGCGCCGGGAGTGTCAAAGAGGTTGATCTTGGTACCCTTCCAGTCGAAGTGGGTAAGACTGGAGTGGATGGAGATCTTCTTTTCGATCTCCTCCTCGGTAAAGTCGCTGACCGTCCGGCCGGACTCCACCGTTTCGGCACGGGGAATCACGCCGGCGTTGAAGAGGATCTCCTCAACCAGGGACGTTTTCCCCGTGTCTCCGTGGCCGCAGACTGCGATGTTTCTGATGCTATTGGTGTCAGCCATCATTAAACCTCCCTAAAAATACTTGGTATAAAACCATGATACGCCCGATTGATTCTCAGGTCAAATTATTTTTTCACCCCCCCCCTTTGGCTATTCCGGGCCCCTTCCCATCCTAGCCGCGAAGGGCGTTGCCGCAAGAAAAATATAACTTTTCCTTGACGGCTCCCTAAAAGGCATATACCATGGACACGTGATCATGTGGACAGGTGTCCATATGAAGGGGGATGAATCGTGGTCACCAGAAAGGACGTGGCGGAAAAGGCGAAGGTCTCTCCGGCCGTGGTATCCCGGGTCCTTAACGATTCGGGCTATGTGGCCGAGGAAAAGCGAAAGCGCGTTCTCAAAGTGGTCAAGGAATTGGGATACAGCCCCAACCCGGTGGCGGTCTCCCTCAAAAAGAACCGCACCAGGCAGATCCTTTACTATGTCAAAGACCTGAGCAACAACTATTTCCGGGAAATGTACAAGGCCATGGCGGAGTACGCCGCCCGGGACGATTACATCTTTATCCTGGCCGGATATCTTGACCAGAAGGATCTGGGCAAACTGATGGTGGACGGAATGCTCTTCCCCACGGAGGACCAGGTCCGGAACAGTGTCGTGGAGAATCTGACCGTGCCCTACGTGGCCGCCGGTTACGGTCCTCCCGTCTGCCCAGAGAAAACGGAGACCACCCTGGTCTCCGTGGATACGGGAAAGACCATCGACATAGGTCTGGAGTACCTCCGGAGCCGGGGCCATAGGCGCATAGCCTACGCCTGTCCCAGCAGAAAGGGGGTGGACGATACCCGGTTTCGCCGGTTCAGCGCTCTCACCGGTCTCAAGGCCGATTCCCCCTATGTGCTGGGGTCCGATCTGGCCCTGGACTCCTTCCACGATGTGAACCATTACGAGCTGGGCATCGTGGCCGCCCGTCAGTTCCTCGAGGGGGGGCTGGACGCCTCCGCAGTCCTCTGTTTCAACGATGACATGGCCATCGGTCTCATGAGCCATCTGCAGAAGGAGGGGGTCAGAATCCCGCAGGACCTCTCCGTCATGGGCATTGACGGCCTTACCGAGGGAAAATACACCTCCCCCCCCCTCACGTCGGTCTCCATGAAAATGGACCAGCACGGCAGGGAGTGCGCCCGCATCCTCATCGGTCTGATCGAGGGGAAGGAGAATCTGGTTTCGAAAACCATAACCCCGGAGCTGATCATCCGGGATAGCGTAAGGGCTGTATAAGCTCTTTTTTGCATGATGTGGACACGAGTCCATAAGGATAAATCATCTTAAGGAAGGAGTTTTTATGTTAAGGAAGTCGTTTACTGTTGCATCGGCTGTTCTGCTGGCCTCGTTTCTGGTTCTCACCGGCTGTTCCAAGTCCGGAGGTTCCGGGGAAGCCGCCTACGATCCGAATGAGGAAGTTACCATCGTGGTGGGCGGATGGCCCGCCGGGGACGATGCCTTCAAGGCGATCATCCCCGCTTTCAACGGGAAGTATCCCAACATCCACGTGGAGCTGAATTTCCAGCAGACCACCGACCATCACCAGCAGCTCTCCACGGCCATCGCCGCGGGAACGGGCGCTCCCGACGTGGCCATGCTGGAACAGGCCTGGGTCGGACGCTACAAGGACGGGGGCGGATTCGAAAACCTTCTGGACGCCCCCTACAATGCGGGGGACATGAAGGATGATTTCGTGGCCTACAAATGGGATCTTGCCACGTCGGTGGACGGAAAGAAAACCATCGGCCTTGTCTGGGACATCGGCCCGGCCACCCTGTTCTACCGGACCGACGTCTTCGCCGACGCGGGCCTTCCCACGGACCCGGCGGAAGTGGAAAAATATCTCTCCACCTGGGACGGCGTTCTGGATGCGGCGGAAAAGGTTTACATACCCAACGAGCGCTGGCTTCTTCCCAACGCCTTCTATCTCTACACCTGGAACTACATGAATAGGGATTTTTACAACGAAAAACTGGAACTGGAACTGAACAAGCCCGGCTCCTCCGAAGCCCTGGAAGCGGCCATCACCATGAGGCAGAACGGATGGGACGCCCAGCTCCCCTCCATGTGGGAGAACGAAGCCTACGCCGGCCTGGCCGGGGGAAATCTCGCCATGGTCGTGGCCGGCTGCTGGTACGGGGGCTTCCTCAAGTCCTGGATCGATCCGGATGGGGCGGGCAACTGGGCCGTATCCCGCATTCCCGGAAGCATAGCCGATTCCAACTGGGGCGGATCCTATCTGGCCATTCCCTCCCAGAGCAAAAACAAGGGCGCCGCCTGGGAGTTCGTTAAATACGCCCTGGCCACCGCGGAGGGACAGAACGGCATGTTCGCCGCGGTGGACTATTTCCCCGGTTATGTCCCCGCCTGGGACGATCCCATGTATAAAGAGGCGGATCCCTATTTCGGCGGTCAGAAGGCGCGGTCCCTCTGGGTGGATATCTCCAAGAGCATCAAACCCACCTTTACCACCCTTATGGACTCCACCACCGAGGAAACCCTGAACAATACGGTCAACACGGGTATCAACGAGGGCTGGTCCGCCGCTCAGATTATCGAAGAAGCGAAGAAGCAGATCGAAATCACCACC
>QKAI01000178.1 GCA_003246505.1 Spirochaetaceae bacterium
TAGAAATCCCGGGACTCCTTCGTCATCAGATTAATGACCACGTCGGCGCAGTCCAGAAGAATCCAGGAGTCGTTTTTCTGGGAATTCCCTGTAGAATAGAGGCTCATGCCGTTCTCGCTCAGCCAGGAATTGATCTCCCGGCGGATACCGTTTCCGTGGGTCTGGCTGGTTATGGTGGCGATGATCATGGAATCGGTCCAGCTGCACTGTCCCTCCACGGAGAGAACCTTCACGTCCTGCCCCTTCAGCCCCTCTATGACAGCCACGAGGCCGTCGATTTTACTTTTTAACGTATCGTCCATCGAAATCCTTTCCTAATATTATAACCACATCAACCGTATCATCGGCTATTTCTTCCTGCAGCTGGTGTATCCTGTCGCAGCGGATAAGGCTGGCCACCCTTTTCGCCGCGCCCGGATTGCCCCGGCTGTCCAGTATGATGGTATTTTCGTAATCGTCCCGGTCCGCATTCTTGTAGGAACCGATCTTGTAGCCGTAGCTTCTGTACAGCTGTGCCGTCCGGCTGGCGAGTCCGGCGATATCCGTTCCGTTCTGTATCTCCACGGAAATCACGATATCCTCATCACTGTATACATCCATATTCGCGAGGGTGTCAACAATCTGCCTCGTCATCTCCCTCATCAGCTTCTCATCGTAGTAGGGGAAGAGCAGCTCCTTCCCGTCCACTTCCCGGTTCTTCCCCAGCACCTTCTGCAACACCAGCCTGTCCGTGTCCAGGTTCTGGAAAATCTCCAGATAGGACCGGTAGGCCTGCCTGTCCAGGTCCGTATCGAGAAATCCATAAAACCGGTCCGAAAAGGCCTCATTCCGGAACTTTTCGTACATTTGGCCCATACGGTTGAGAAAGGCCCGGGTGAAGTCATGCTTCCTCGTCACCAGATCGTTGTCCGTATCGGTCACCAGCTGGTAGGAGAGGTAGGTACGCACCTTATCCCCGTCCAGGGTGACGCTTCCCGAGGGAAGCAGGTTCGCCTCCCTGTCGGTTACCTGCCAGACCTCGTTGGGGATGAAAAGGCGCACCCCTTCCAGGAGATCAACGGAATGGATCAGCGCCTCCATATCCCAGTGGAGGTAGAAATCGATCTCCGTCCCCAGGAGGGCGCCGATCTTCTCGATATAGGGGACCGGATCCCCGGGATCGAACAGACGGTCCAGCCGGTCCATCTTGTTCACGCTGCGTATCAGGGTTCCCATATTCTCGGGAATATTGTAGAGGGCCCCCCGCCCTGTCTGATTGTCGTAGAAGAAGATTTCCGTCACCACGGGCTTATCCCCGTCGGAAACGATCAGGGCCGTGACAATGGTATGGCGGCTCTTCATGGCCTCGGTGAACTCGTCCACCCGGATATTCAGAATCAGAAACACCACGATGGCCACGAAAACGGCCAGAAGGAGCATGAGAAATATTAACGAACTGTCCAGGGTGCTTTCTTTTCTCATAGGAACTCTCCTAAGCCGAGGGACTCCATCAGGTCACGTTCTCTTTCGCAGGGGGTGTGCTTTTTGATCTTCCTGTGATACAGAAGAGATGTTAACACGGTTCGCACGGCCGAATCAAGATCGCCGGACAGGGCCTTCCGCCGGAATTCCTCCGTGAGGAACGTCCGTCCCGGTTCCAGAAAATCGGCGCAATAGATGATCCGGGACAGGGGCTCCATGCCCGCCCGACCGGTTATGTGCCAGGTAACGCTCTCCAGAATCTCCCCGTCACGGACACCCAGCTCCTCCGCGAGAAGAGCGGCGGCGGCCCTCCCGTGAAGAAGAAGGGGCATCCCTATCTCGTCCTCCCTTATATCCTCCGGCCGGTAGAGCTTTGCCAGGGAGATCAGCTCCCCGTCGGGCCTCTCCTTGGCCAGATCATGGGAGAGACCGGCCAGGAAGGCCTTTTCCGGAGACTGTCCGTACTGCACAGCCATTTCCCGGGCGAAGAGGGCGGTCCTTCGGCTGTGATCCGCCCTGTGCCGGGAGAGCCGGGAGAGGTACTGCTCTTCTATCTTTTTTTCAAGAAAGGTATAATCCATTTTCCCTTATGTAGTCGCCTATTCCCTCGGGCACCAGGGATTCCACCGGCTGTCCCCGTTTTATCATCTCCCGGATCTCCGTTGAAGAAACGGTGACGATCCGGTTGTCCAGGTAGGTGCAGGCATAGGGGAAAGTTTCCCCATGATTCTCCCGTCGGGCGACGATGAGATCGGTCATCTCCCGGATCTCCCCCGCATGCTTCCACCGGGTAAATCCTCCGGTCCAGTCATCGCCGATGACAAGGCCCGGTTTGCCGGTGAACTCCCGGGTATCATAGATCTCCCTGATCGTATCATAGGTATAGGACGGTCCGGTCCGGTTGATTTCGCAGAGGCAGATCTCCGCCCAGGGGCTGCTCCCGAAGGCGATTTCCAGCATCCTGACCCGGTGTATCGGGTCGAGATAGCTTTCCCTGTTCTTATGGGGAGACATGAGAGCCGGTATGATAAGTATCCGGTCATAGGAAAGCCGTTCCCGGACCTCCCGGGCCAGGGCGACGTGCCCCCTATGAACGGGATTGAAGCTTCCCCCCAGAATCGCCAGTTTCATTATTTTGCCATGGAGAGAAAGAGCTGTTTTAATTCGTCCAACCCGACCCGGGAAAAAATCGATACGGCGATGACCGGATAGTCGTTGAACCGGGCTCTCAGGGCCGCTTCCGCTTCCCCCGTCTCGTCCATATCCTTTTTCGTGCCGATAATGAAACGCTTCTTGTCCAGAAGAGCCGGCTGGTACTGCTCCAGCTCGATCAACAGCTTATCGTAGGTATCGAGAAAATTTTCCTCCCCCAGATCGATCATGAAGGCCAGAGCCTCCGTCCGGGCGATATGCTTGAGAAAGTCCAGCCCCAGCCCGACGCCGTGGGACGCTCCTTCGATGATGCCGGGAATATCGGCCAGCACCACTTCCTTCTCCGATATCCTGAGCATGCCCAGGTTGGGAATTTTGGTGGTGAAGGGATAGGGGGCTACCTCGGGATTGGCATTGGTCAGTTCCTTGAGCAGACTGGATTTCCCCACGCTGGGAAAACCGACGAAGCCTATATCGGCTATGACATTCAGCTCCAAAACGATCTGAACGGTCTGGCCGGGCTCGCCGTCCTGGGCGAATCGCGGGGCCTGCTGTCGGGCCGAACGGAAATGCCAGTTGCCCAGTCCGCCCTTGCCGCCCTTGAGAAAGGTCCAGGAGTCACCGTCTATGTTCTCGGAAAAATCATGAAGAATTTCATCGGTCTCACGGTCGCGGATCAACGTCCCCGGGGGAACGTCGAGTATAAGATCCTCGCCGTTTTTGCCGTGCATCCGGCGGCCCTTGCCGCCTTCTCCGTTACGGGCATGAAATTTTCTTTTGGAAGCGATGTGGGATAACGTCTTCAGGTTTGTCTTGACCTGAAAAATAACGTTTCCCCCCATTCCGCCGTCGCCGCCGTCCGGCCCCCCTTTGGGAACATACTTTTCCCTCCGGAAGGATACACAGCCTGCTCCGCCGGAACCGGAGGAAACCTCAATGGAGGTTTCGTCTACAAAACCTTGGGGCATGGTTACTCAGCTACGATGGATACGCGCTTTTTACCCTTGCTGAAGTTGAAAAGAACACTGCCGTCGGCCAGAGCGAAAAGGGTATGGTCCTTTCCGGTACCGACATTTTCTCCGGCATGAATCTTCGTTCCCTTCTGGCGCACGAGGATCTCGCCGGCTTTGACAATCTGACCGCCGAACCTCTTCACACCCAGCCTCTTGGACTCGGAATCTCTTCCGTTTTTGGAGCTTCCTCCACCTTTTTTATGAGCCATGTTTCCGTCTCCTTTTGAGTTCCATGGTAAACTCATGCGGATAATCCCGCATCAGGTCTCCCAGTCCGCAGAGTAGGAAATCGCAAATGCCGGAATACCAGTCTCTTCCATCGGGATCAATACTTTCTATCTCCGCCCGAAAAAAACCGGCCTTATCCGCGGTAATTTTGACCGTCAACCCCTTGCGGGATTCTATCTGACGGCCGTAGGTTCTGATTAATGCCGACATGGCGGCACAGGCGACGCTGACATCGCCTCCGTTGCGGGAAAAGTGGCCCTCCGCTTCAAAATTCACGATGTGGTTCGTATCCCCATCGCCGGAAAGCACTATCCGCGCGGACAACAAGGGAATCAGGCCCCGATGATGTCCTCAACCTTCAGTCTGGTGTACTGCTGTCTGTGACCGTTCTGTCTCAGATAGTTCTTTCTTCTTTTGAACTTGAGGATTTTCACCTTCTTGTCCTTGAAAGAGTCTTCCACAACGGCTTTGACCTTGACACCGGAAACGTAGGGGGCGCCCACGGTGGTTTTCTCACCGTCGGTTACGAGAAGGACCCGGTCGAACTCGAGGGCTTCCCCGTTGGGGTTCTCAAAACGGTCCACCGTAAGAACAGCGCCTTTCTCTGCTTTGTACTGTTTTCCTTTTATTTCTACAAGAGCGTACATTTTAACATCCTTAACTCTAAATTTTCAGCAGCATAAACCATACAATAAATATATATATTATGTCAATATACAGAAACATGCCGGCGACCGGACTTGAACCGGTACGGGCAAAAGCCCACGAGATTTTAAGTCTCGGGTGTCTACCAATTCCACCACGCCGGCAGATACCGAACGGTATAGTAGCAAAAAGTGAGCCCCTAAGTCAACACTTGCCCCTTAATATCGGCGGGAAGCGGACTTGGAAAAAATCGTTCCCTGTCCTATGATGGGGGCATGTCATCTAAAAACAGACTTTCCAGAAAAATAGACAGGGCGATCCTGCAGTTCTCCCTCATCGAGCCGGGGGACCGGGTTCTGCTGGCCGTTTCCGGCGGGAAGGACTCCCTTACCCTGGCCTACCACCTCATACACAAGCGGAAGGGCTTCCCCATTCCCTTCGAACTTGAGGCGGTCCACATCAAGCCGGACTTCCCCAACGGGGGGGACAACAGGGGCTTTCTGAATCTCATGGAGCAGTGGGGCCTCCCCTGCCGTGTGATCGAGGTGCCCGTGCTGGAACGGCTGAAGCCGGGGCGGAAGATGAACTGCTACTGGTGCAGCACCCAGAGACGGATGGAGCTGATCCGCCAGGCGGAGGAGCTGAATTGCAACAAGATCGCCCTGGGCCACCATATGGACGATATCCTGGAGACCTTCCTCATGAACATGGCTTATAAGGGGGAGATGTCCACCATGCTCCCCAAGCTCAAGTACGACAACTACCCCTATACGGTCATACGGCCCCTGGCCTATGTGCAGGAATCGGAGATCATCTCCTTCGCCGACGCCATGGGCTTTGCGAAAATCGCCTGCACCTGCAACTTCGACACCACGAGCAAGCGCCATCCCGCCCGGGAGGCCATAGACATCCTCGCCCTGGACAGCTCCGTGCGGGACACCATGTTCCGGGCGCTGAGCAATCCCAACCTGCGGTATATGATCGGGACGGAGGAGAGCGGGAGAGTAGAAAGCTGAAAGCTGAAAGCGGATGTGGTTACGGGTTACGGGTTACGGGTTACGGGTTACGGGTTACGGGTTACGGGTTACGGGTTACGGGTTACGGGTTACGAATGACGAATGACGAATGACGAATGACGAATGACGAATGACGGGTGCTCGGGTTTGATGGCGATGTTTATCGAGGTGTTTTGGTCTGTTACTCACATAATTCACGCTAACCGAAACCCTTTGGGTCGGCTCCAGCCGTCCTGGCTGCCGCCTTTCGGTTAGCTTTGTATTATGTGCCATTGGCCGTCGTGGCCAACGGTGGTTTCAGGCCGTACCGGGTTGTCGCGCTGGAATTTTCTCGGCGGTTAACAGAAAACCCTTT
>QKAI01000449.1 GCA_003246505.1 Spirochaetaceae bacterium
GCCGGGGAGATTCTCCAGGGAGATCCGGGACAGACCGCGATCGTGCCCCTCCATCTTACCCTGCTGCTTATCGGAAAGAAACAGGAGCTTCGCCTCCGAGTGCTCCAGGATTTTTCCTATCTCGTCTCCCTGGAAATCGGGAAGGATGGGGACGAGAACGGCCCCCAGGGTGGTCACGGCGAAGAAGACCTGGGGCCAGTAGAGGGAGCTCTCCCCCAGCAGGGCGACCCGGTCCCCGGGAACGATCCCCCGGGCGATCAGCCAGCAGCTCAGCCGGGTGACGCTCTGCCCCAGCTCCAGATATGTCAGGCCCGTCTCCTCCCCGTAATGGGAGAAGGCTTTTCTATCGTAGAATTTCTCTACCGAAGAGAAAAGAACATTATTAATTGTTTCTTTCATCGGATAAGAATAACACACTTTTTTCCATAAGTCACATCTATTCTTATGGGCGTAGGGAACCGGCCTATCCATGGGCGGGGAAGTGATCTATAATGAATTCCATGAAGCTCAGACCCTGCATAGACCTGCACGAGGGACATGTCAAACAGATAGTGGGGGGGACCCTTTCCGACGGTTCGGGGAAGGAAAAGGGTTCCGCCAGGGAGAATTTCGTCTCCGACAAGGACGCCTCCTGGTACGCGGCCCTTTACAGGGAAAAAAATCTCACCGGCGGCCATGTGATCAAGCTCGGCCCGGGTAACGACGCCCAGGCCCGGTCCGCCCTTAAGACCTGGCCCGGAGGCCTTCAGATAGGCGGGGGCATTACCGTGGAGAACGCCGCCGGATGGCTGGAAGCGGGAGCCTCCCACGTCATCGTCACCTCCGCCCTGTTCACGGGGGGACGGCTTGATTACGAAAAGGCGGAGGCCCTGAGCCGCAGGGTCGGCCCGGAGCATCTGGTGCTGGATCTCAGCTGCCGCCGGCGCGGGGAGGAGTGGATCGTGGTGACCGACCGGTGGCAGACCTTTACCGACTACGTGCTGACACCCCGTTCCCTGGAGGAGCTGTCCGGTCTCTGCGCCGAATTCCTGATCCACGGGGTGGATGTGGAGGGTAAAAAATGCGGGATAGAGGAGGAACTTGTCGCCCTCCTCGCATCCGCCCCATCCGCGCCGGTCACCTACGCGGGGGGAGTGGCCACCCTGGAGGATGTGGATAGGATTCGCCGCCTGGGCCGGGGGAGAATCGACTTTACCATCGGCAGCGCCCTGGATATTTTCGGCGGGGACCTCCCCCTGGAAGAGGTCATGGCCTACCTGGATCAAAGTGTAAAAAAATAGATTTGACACGGGCCGGTAGAAAACATTACAATTTAAAGGCGGGCGTCTGCGAAGGAAAATCGAGACCGCTTTTATAAAGGAACTCAGAGATGGCAGATTTTTTTGATAATTCCATGTTTTCTCAATACCGGGACTACATATACGAACAGAGCGGAATCAGTTTCTCCGACTCGAACCGTTCCATACTCGAGAGCCGTCTCAAGGAAAGACTCCGGATGCATAAGATCGAAACTCCGAAGGAGTATTTCGATATGCTCAAGAAGGACGACGGGGAGACCCGGAGCTTTCTCGATTCCATCACCACCAATCTGACCCGGTTCTTCCGCAATCAGGCCCACTACGACGCCTTCATCAACTATGTCATCCCCGATCTGGTGGATTTCAAGAAGAAGAACGGCATGCCCCAGAAACTCGTCCTCTGGAGCGCCGGATGCTCCACCGGCGAAGAGCCATACACCAACGCCATGGTGCTCAAGGAGCACCTTCCCCCGGGGTACGATTTCACCATCCTGGCCTCGGACCTGAGCCTCAAGTCCCTCATGAAAGCCCAGGAGGGGACCTATAACGGCAATATGGTAAGAAACATTCCGGACAACTACCTGAAGAAGTACTTCACCCAGCAGGGTGACAACTATACCATCAAGGACGAAATAAAGAAGCACGTCCGATTCGACTATCATAACCTGAAATTCGACAGCGGACAGAGGAATATAGACTGCATATTCTGCCGCAACGTATTGATTTATTTCGACGAGGCGGCGCAGAAGAACGTGGTGGATCAGTTCTATTCGGCCATGGCGCCCCACTCCTTTCTGTTCATCGGCCACTCGGAATCCCTCTTCGGCATGGACACACCCTTCAAATTCATAAAAACCGACTGGGCCTGCCTTTATGGAAAACTGCTCAAATAGGATAACCGTCCGATGATAGCCGAACCCATTTCCGTCCTGGTGGTAGACGACTCCGCCCTCATGCGCAACATGCTCAAAAAGATCATCTCCACCGACGAGGAACTGAACGTTGTCGGCGTAGCCATGAACGGCCGGTTCGCCACCCAGAAGATTCCCATGCTCATGCCCGAGGTGATCGTCACCGATCTGGAAATGCCCGACATGAACGGGATAGACTTCCTGAAATGGCGCCAGGAGGAGGAAGTTGACATACCGGTCATCGTCCTTTCCGCCCACGCCAAGGAGGGCGCCTCCATTACCATGGAAGCCCTGGCCCTGGGGGCGTCCGATTTCATTACCAAACCCCAGGGGACCGGTCCGGATGAGCTGAGGGAACTGGGCACCCATCTGATCAACCTGCTCAAAGCCTACGGGCACAACTACCGACGCCGGGTGGGACGGGTCCCCACCGCCGCGCCCGCTCCCACCTACAGGGAACCCCCGTCCCGGACACCCGCCCCGGCCACCCATCCCGCCGAGACCGTCCGCTCCCCTCTGATCAGGGACCACATGCCCAAAACGGAGGGAAGGGAAGGGGTCCTGAATATGTCCGGACTCCGGGGAAGGCCGGAGATGATCGCCATCGGCATCTCCACCGGCGGCCCCAACGCCCTGCGTCAGGTTTTCGCCCAGATATCCCCCCGCATGCCCCTCCCCATCGTGGTGGTGCAGCACATGCCCGCCGGTTTTACGAAGGAATTCGCCAACAGCCTTGACAAGATCTCCCCCCTGGAGGTCAAGGAGGCCCAGGATGGGGACCTGCTCAAGCCGGGGCGCATCCTCATCGCCCCCGGGGACAGGCATGTGGAAGTGGAAAAGCGCAAGCTCGCCACGGTGATCCACCTTTCCGACGCGCCCCCCCAGAACGGGCATAAACCATCCGCGGGGGTCCTCTTCGATTCGGTGTCCCGGAATTTCGGGGAGAACAGCATCGCCGTGATTATGACGGGAATGGGAAAGGACGGGGCCGCGGAGATCGGGGGCATCTTTTCCAGGGGGGGCATGACCCTCGCCCAGGACGAAGCCTCATCGGTCGTTTTCGGCATGCCCCGGGTGGCCATAGAGAACAAAAACATCCGGGAAGTGGTTTCCCTCAACAATATGGCCCGCCGCCTTAACGAACTGACGGGCTGTTAAAGGGATCAGCCGCACCCGCCGCAGGAGGCGCAGTTCGTCTCGCAGGCCACGTTCTTACGCAGTTCGTCCAGGGTCAGAACCTTCTCCAGCAGGGGATAGTTCTTCTCCTTCTTCAAAAGATTGACGAAGGCGGGGATCACCAGACCGAACCCCAGCCCGGCCACGCCCATAAGGGCGCGGGGCCCTTCGGCGGCAAAGAAGAGCCCCCCCACCCCGTACAGGGCGGCAAAAAGGATCAGGGGCACCATGAAGACCAGAAAGGCCGCTCCTATGGTAAGCCCCGTCTTGATACTTATTTCCACATTGTCCCCGATTTTCACCTCCAGTCCTTCCCTGTTTTTCACCGGGAAGGACCTCTCCTTTACCTTCCAGAACTTCCGGGAGGTGGCCGCCTTGGGGGAAAGGGGCTTTATGTAACGGGCGTAGATCAGATCCTCCGGACCGACCTCCACCACTCGGGCGTAATTCGTCATGACATCTCCTCGCCGCAGGGCATCCGCAGCGTTTCTAAAGATAAGGCTTTACCGGTGCGATCGTCAAGTTCCACGATGACCCCCTGGAGCTCCAACCCCTCCACCCCATCGGCGGACCGCTCGGGGATCTGGGTCAGATGCTTGCGGATCTCCACCTCCCTGTCAAGGCCGGCCACGGAGAACAGGCTCCCCGTGCGCCCCGCGTCGGTGATGAAGGCGGTGCCCTTTCCGCTGACCTGCCCGTCCGCCGTCAGGGCCCGGGTGCCCGTACCTATGACCGCGCCGATCTGGCCGTCCATCTGGTAGAGCATGGTCTGCTTTTCCGCCGTGGTCAGGGCATTGAACTGGAACAGGACCAGGGGGGTCTGGGCTTTGATTTTGTCCACAAGGTCGGCGATATAGGTATAGGGGTTGTTCGTATGCATCTTGTTGTATCCGTTCTGCCCCAGCATGGAGACGACCGCCACCTTCCGGTTCCCCACGTTAAAATAGGACCACCCCCGTCCGGGGGTTCCCGGGGGAAGATTGGCCGGTTTGAGGAGAAAGAAGGATTTTCCGATATAGGGCAGGATGTCCCGCTTGTAATAGACGCACTCCCCCGAGGTAAGGCAGTCTATGCCCAGCTTGCGCAGGTAGACCGCGTGGTTGCGCCCCATGCCGAAGCCCCCGGTCACCCCGTTGCAGTGGGCCACGGTGAAATCGATCTTCCGTTCCTCCCTCAGGCGGGGCAGCAGGGTCTTCACCGTGAAGACGCCCCCCTTACCCACGATGTCTCCGATAAACAGTATTCTCATGTAAGCTGCCTTCCTATCTCTCCGGGGGAGAAGATGCCCCGCTCCGTAATGATGCCCGTGATCAGATCGGCGGGGGTCACGTCAAAGGCGGGATTCAGGCACTCCGATCCTTCCGGGGCGACCCTCACCCGGTCCGCCTCTCCGGTTTTCTCCGAAATGCCGAACATGTGGGATACCTCCTCGCCGCTCCTCTCCTCTATGGGGATGTCCCCGCCGGTGGGGCAGTCCCGGTCCACTGTGGCGAAGGGGGCGGCCACATAGAAGGGGATGCCGTTGGCCCGGGCGGCCAGGGCGCTGGTATAGGTGCCTATCTTGTTGGCGATGTCTCCGTTGGCGGCGATCCGGTCGCTCCCCACGATGACCATGTCTATCATCCCCCGGGACATGTAGAAGCCCGCGGCATTGTCGGCGATCACCGCATGGGGGACGTTCTCCTGGAGCAGTTCGTAAGCGGTGAGCCGGCTGCCCTGGCAGCGGGGGCGGGTCTCGTCGGCGTAGACGAAGACCTTCCTGTTCTGCCGGACCGCCTTGTAGACCGGGGCCAGGGCGGTTCCCCAGTCCACCGTCGCCAGCCATCCCGCGTTGCAGTGGGTGTTGATTCTCATGCCGTCCCTTATCAGCGAAGAGCCGTACTCCCCTATCCTCTCTGAGGAGGCGACGTACTCATCGGCGATCCGATCCGCCTCTTCCAGGGCATCCCGCCCCCCGGCCAGGGCCTCCCTGATCCGGCCAATCCCGTAGAAGAGATCCTGGGCCGTGGGCCGGGCCCCGCCGATAACCCGATAGGCTTCCTCCGGATCCTCCCCCCGCAGAACGGCCAGGGCCATGGCGTAAGCCGCCGTGGCTCCGATGGCGGGGGCTCCTCTCACTACCATGTTGCGAATGGCCAGGGCCGCTTCCCGGTAATCCCCGATTCGGACGATTTCAAACCGGTGGGGGAGAAGGGGCTGATTGATCAGGCAGAGCCTGTTATCCTCGAACCAGACGGTCCGGTAGGATTTTCCCTCTATTGTCATGGAATTATTGTAATCGGGATGATCCGGCGGAGCAAGGGTTTTGGGAAAGAACAGGGGACGCTTTTTTTTCGGTCCTTTAAATTCTCCTTAGCAATATTCCCATAATTGATGTAGAATAGATGATACAGAAAAGACATGATAACACAGTGAGGAGTCTTTGCATGAAAAAATTAAACGTTACCCTATTCATACTGGGGACCCTGTTCCTGCTGGGCAGCTGCGCCACGACCTCCACCTCCGTAGACCGGATCGCCTCCGATGAGGTGGTGGATCTGAGCGGCAGATGGAATGATACCGATTCCCGCCTTGTTGCGGAAACCATGGTGGACAGCCTGATAAACGGCCGCTGGCTGGGAAAATTCCGCTCCGAAGAGGGCCGGGATCCGGTGGTTATCGTAGGATATATCAGCAATAAGAGTTCCGAGCATATCGAGACGGCCACTTTTACCAAGGATATAGAGCGGGAGCTTGTGAACAGCGGGGAAGTAACCTTCGTGGCCAGCTCCAACGAAAGGCTTCAGTTGAGGGAGGAGAAACTTGATCAGCAAGGCAACGCCACGGAAGAGACCATGGCTGCCCTGGCCGCGGAAACGGGGGCCGATTTCATGCTCATAGGGGTGTTCACCTCCCAGACCGATGCTGCTGAGGGCAAAAAAGTCGTTCTCTATAAGGTCGATATGGAAATGATTGACATAGAGACGAACCAGAAAGTATGGATTGATTCCAAGGACATTAAAAAATACATAGAAAGATCCAAGAACTCATGGTAGGGAAAGCATTACGAATTCTCCCCGCCGGGATATTTCTTCTGCTCATATCCTGCGCCAGCACGGTCACGTCCCAGATGCAGTACGTGGAGGCCGAGGCCTATGTCAAGCAGAGGAACTACTATGCCGCGGCGGAGGTCATCGAAGACGTCAAGGGAACCGCCTATAAGGAAAAGGAGAGAGTCCTCTACTATCTGGACGTGGGCATGCTCTATCACTACGCCCAGCGATACGAGGAGAGCAACAGCGCCCTGACAGAAGCGGAATACGCCATAGAGGAGCTGTATACCAACAGTATCTCCAAGTCCATCGGGTCCGCCGTTCTCAACGATAACGCCAGGGATTACTCCGGCGAAATTTACGAGGATCTCTACATCAACATTTTCAAGGCGCTGAATTATATTGCCCTTGACGACAATGAGAGCGCCCTGGTTGAGGTCCGCCGGCTGAACAACAAGATGAACCTGCTCCAGGACAAGTACAACGCCCTTTACGACGAATACAGCCGGAGCGGTGAAGCCACCCAGGCCAAGGTGAACGAAATCACCAACCAGTTCCACGAAAACGCCCTGGCCCGGTATCTGGGCTGCATCCTCTACCGGAACGAAGGGGATTATGACGACGCCCGGATCGACCGGCGGAATTTCAACAACGCCTTTCTCACCCAGCCCCTTATCTATCCCTTTCCCATGGGCCTCCCCCCCGATTCCCAGCCGGCGGAGGGAACCGCCGTGCCTGTGAATTTCTTCGCCTTCTCCGGCCAGTCGCCGGGCAAAAAAGGGATAACCTACTACATCGATTCCTCCGCGGGGACGCTCTTCTTCACCACGGTGGATCAGAACGAGGACAACTACCTGAAGGAGCTGGCCGATATAGACACCATGTTCGTCCCCGGCCTGAGCTACGGATTCCATATGAAGCTTCAGTTTCCCCGCATGTTCAACCGGAGCTTTCCCGTGGATAAGATTTACGTTTACGCGGACGATCTCATCCTGGGGACCCTGGGGCTGACCGAGGATATCGAGCACGTGGCCCAGACCACCTTCGCCCAGGAGCTCCCCCTCATCGTGGGAAAGACAGTGACCAGGGCCATCGTGAAGGGAGTTGTCAAGGAGGCGGGCCAGGCGGCCACCAACTCGGTAATAGACGATCAGGTAGGCGGATTGGGAGGGGAGCTTCTCAAGCTGGCCATGGGCGTGGCCACCGACGCGGCGGTGGACGCCACGGAGAATGCGGACCTGCGCATTTCCAACTTCTTCCCCGCCAAGGCCTACGCGGGGGAATTTTATCTGGAGCCGGGGGTTTACAACTTCCGGGTGGAGTATTATTACCAGGGTTCCCTCCTCTTCTCGGATAATCTGGGGCAGAGGGAAGTGAACCGGAACAGTTCGATCTTAGAATCGGTCTTTTTGTTTTAAGCGAGGTATACCATGAAACGATTCACAGTCACGGGGGCCCTTATCCTCCTCCTGCTTATTACGGGTTGCGTGTCTTCCCCCTCCCCTTCCGGGTCTTCGCCTAAGAAGCAGGATCAGCAGCCCGGATGGGTCGCCGACATCGGATCGGCCTATCCCGAGGCGGAGTATCTCGCCGTCCTGGGGGAAGGGGACTCCCTTTCCAAGGCCCAGGCCAAGGCGGCCTCCAATCTGGCTCTTATCTTCGAGAGCCGGGTCGTGGTGGATAGCAAGGTGGAGAGCCGCTACGTGGAAATGCGCACCAGCGGCATGTTCTCGGGAAGCTCCGAAGAGACCGCCGTAACCGATAATATCTCCCAGATGAGCGACCAGACCCTCATGAATGTCAAATACGGGGAGTCCTGGACGGACAGCATGGGCAAGGTCATCGTGGCGGCCTACCTGAACAGGAAAGAGACGGCGGAACTCTACAAGACCCGTATGAACGATCAGTCCAAGGTGCTGAACCGGCTCATGGATCAGGGGGACAAATCTGACACCATGCTGTCCCGTTACGCCTACTACGATTCGGCCTACATCATCGCCATGGCGAACGAGGTGATGAAGGAACAGCTGGAAATCATCTCCCCCTCGGCGGCCAGGACGGCGGCCATGGGTTACGATCTGTCCCGCATCAAGACGAGCCGCACCTCCGCGGCGGAGGATCTCTCTTTTCGCATGGAGTTTACCGGCGACGACGGGGGCAACGCCGCCTCCATCCTTTCGGAAAGCCTCACCGGAATGGGATTTTCCGTCTCCCCCCGGGGGGATATCGCCGTGACAGGATCGGTCCGATCGGAAAAGATCGAAAGGAATAATGATTACCAGAACTTCAAATGGTACCTGGCCATCGAGATCCGGGACGAATCGGGGCAGACCATCATGACCGTCAATGAAAACGGAATATCCACTTCCACCACCGAATCGGCCGCCAGATCCCGGGTCAATACGGATGTGAAAAAGGTTATCGACAAGGAATTCCAGAAGCAGTTCAACGCCTATCTTAACGGGTTCGTGGAAAAGTAATCCCCCCGAGAACCGAGGAAACCAGATCCCCGTCTTGAAAGGGCACGGGGATCTTTTTTTTATGCCCGTCATAGGTATAAAGAATTTTCTCCCGGAGAATGGTACCGATAAGTTCTTCATGGCGGGAGGCCTCCCCGCTGTTTTTCATGAGATTGAGAAGCCGGGCGAGGCGAAAGGCCGTCACGAGGCTTACCGTATCCAGGGATCCGGTCCAGGGATAGGCCATACTGCCCCGGGAGAGCCCCCAATGCCTGCCCCCGTAGGGATCGGTGCCCTGAAATCCCTCCAGTCCCGGGACGGGATAGAAGAGGGAGATACCGATCTGGGTCGGCGCATCATAGAGGAGGCGCAGGGTCCGGGCGGTGCTCTCCCGGGAATCCCCCTCCAGGCCGCAGATGAAATAGGAAACCGAAGGAATGCCCCCCTTCTCCAGCTGAGAAAGATGGCTCCTCCAGCGGTCCAGGGAGAAAAACCGTTTCTCCCGCTCCCGCAAAGCCGGATCGGTTACGGCCAGGGAAAAATTGAACTGGCGGAATCCCAGGCCGATCAGCTCATCCAGAAAATCCCCGTCCAGCAGCTCATAGTCCAGGCCGTTTTCGGCGGTGAAGAAAAGCTCATCCCTCCCCCTACCCGCCCGCTCCCAGAGGGAGCGGAATGTCCGGAGAATCTCCCGGAAATAGGTTCTGTCCAGAAGGAGATTGTCATCCTCCAGATCCAGGGTAAGCTTTCGTATGCCCCGGGGGTCGGGACGGTTTAAAAAGGAAGCGAATTCCCCGGCCATACGGTCCGGGGTGATCCGGCGCAGCGCCTCCCCCTGGGTCAGGCGGTTGGAACAGAAGCGGCATCCCCGGGGACAGCCCCGGGAGAGGAGGGTCGCCGCCTGGCGATGGGTCTTTCCCCCGGTGGTTTCCGAAATGACCGGAACCATCTCGTCGGAGGAACAGTAACGGCCGGCCCGGATGAGCTTATCCCCCCCTTCCCGGATGCGCAGTTCCTCCAGCCGGTTCTCCCGGAACAAGACCTCCCCCTCCCCCGCCAGGACCAGATCTATGGCCGGCTCATCGACGAAGGGGCCGGGATGGACCGTAACCCCGGCGCCCCCCACGGCCAGAGGAATCCGGACCTTCCCCGATATCCGGCGGCAGGCCCGGGCCAGGGAGAGGACTTCCTCACCGTAGGCATGGGCGAAAAGGGAGATGAGGATGAAATCGGGCTCATGGGAGAGGATGATCCGGGCGGCTTCTTCCGGTTCGGGCCCCCAGCGGGACCACCGGGTGAAGTAACTGACCGGGCCCCTTTCATCCGCAAGGCAGGGCAGAATGTGTCCGGCCCAGTCCGGGAGCGCCCCGGGGCGCTGCTTATCGGATGTCAGTGGGAAATTGATGAATAGGACCCGGTGGCCCTGCGCTTCAAGAAGGGCCTTAATTGAAAAGCCCCCCAGGGCCGAAAGGCGATGGGGGGTGGCATAAAAGTCTTCGAAGGAGGGCTGTGCGAGGACAACTCTCATTTAGGGGGAATAATCAGTACCTGTCCCGGAAAAATCAGGTCCGGATTCTGTATAATCCTTTTATTCCGTCTCCAGATCTTTGGCCAGAGGAAGGGATTGTCATAGATAAAGTCATATTCCGAAATCCGCCACAGACAGTCGGTGTCCACCTTTCTGCCCACAACGGTATAGAAATCGCTGACCGCATTGCTCTGATAGGCTTCCACGAAAATCTTCGCCTGATGGAAGTACTCGTTGGCCAGCTCCAGATTCTCCGCGTTACGGGCTTCCACGCCCTTCTCCCACAGCTTCTGGGCGGTCTTCAGGTAGCTCGGATCCACTTCCTGATCATCCCCCATGACACCGGTGCTTCCGTCGGCGGGAACGTAATCCTGAAGATTGCTCTCATCCTCCTGAACGTCCACTTTATTCTCAAGCTTGAGGAGGGGATTGGTTCTGAGGTAGTCCTCTCCCTTCCAGGGATCGGGATCGATGATGTTGCCTTCCTCGTCCACCACGGTCATGGTGGAGGCCTGCTCGATAGCCTTCATGACATCCACCAGGAGGCTGTCGGTCTTGTTGATCTGCTGCATCCGGCCACCGCCCTGGGCAATGCGCCGGGCGAGGGCCTTGGCCTTGAGGAGGGAGGCTTCCGAGCCCTTCATATCGTACTCGGCGTAAAGAACCCGTCCCTCTTCCAGGAGAGAATCGGCCTCTTCCAGCTCTTCCTCAGCCCAGAGGTAGGCTTCCAGCTCCTCCGCATCGTCCATGTACATCTCCGTATCACGGATTAGAATGTTCAGCCAGGCTATATTGTTCTCCACCCCGTCCTTGAGGCTCTTCTTGGCCGCCATGGTCTCCCGGTAGGCATACTGGGCGTCGGAATACTGACCGTCCAGGAACTTCCTCTCCGTATCCTCCCGCATGATGACCGTCTGGGCATAGGCCTTGGGGGCGTATTTGTCCGCTTCGATGGCCAGGAGGGCCTTATCCATTTTATTCATCTGGGCCAGGTAGTAATCCCGCACCGAAGCCAGGGAATCGTCATAGAGGGCATTGGCGGCGGCGATGAAGGCGTCGCTCCGTTTTTTCGCTTCCTCCGGATCGGACTGGGCCAGGGTCTTGATATCCTCAAGCTCCAGGGCCAGATCGTTGAAGCGGTCCCGGTAGAATTCGGCGGCGCCCACCTCGCCGGCCCTGAGGAGAGCCGCTTCCGCGTCATCCAGAAAGGAGAGATCCGCCTGGGCGGGTTCCTCAACGGGAGCAGCCGGTTCCTCAACGGGAGCAGCCGGTTCTTCCACAGCCGGTTCCTCCGGGGTTACCACGGCCGGCTCTTCCTGGGTATCGGTCGCTTCCGGCTCGGAACCGCAGGCGGAAAAGAAGAAAAGAGACGCCAGGACAATTAAAAAAGCATAAAAAACATTCTTCATGTCATACTCCCCCTACAATGTAGCACGAAGAGAAAAAACCGTCAAACATTTACCCTTTTCCCGAGGGAGAAATGAATGGAAATTTCGTGATTATTCCGTGGAGTCCCCGTAGTTTTCCCAGGCCCGCCTGTGCCTTTCCGCCACTTCCCGGCGCAGGAAATCCGGTCCCAGCACGGTCAGGCCCGGTCCGTATCCCAAAAGAAAGGAGTAGACCCCCTCGTCCAGGGGCCAGGCCAGGAGCAGCCGGAATCCCCGGGGATCTTCGATCCAATCCGCCCCCCGGAAGAATTCCTCCGCCCTCTCCTTCGCCGGGGGGGAGAAAAGAAGATCCATCTCCACGGGCTCCTCCTTTCCCTCCAGAAGGAGGGGGGGCAATCCGGCCAGGCGGCTCTTCCGGTCGAAGGGAGTCCCCCCCGGGGAAACGGCTTCTATCCGGGCGATTTTGAAAAGCCGGTAATCCCCCCGCTTCCGGCACCAGGCCTGGAGATACCAGTTCCGGTTGTGAAAGGTCAGCCTCAGGGGCTCTATCTCCCTCTCCGACCGGTTGCCCTCCCCCGTCCGATAGGTCAGGACCAGGGTTTTCTGCGCCCGGATTTCCCCGGCCAGGCGGGCCATGATCTCCCGTTCCTCCCCGGAAAGGCTCCCCGTCAGATCATAATCGGCCAGGGGTTCCTCCCCCCCTCCGGTCAGGCGGGCTATCTTCTCCACCGCCCTGTCCATGACCTCGTCCCCGGTGATTTCCGGCAGCCCCCGGACGACGGACAGGACTTCCCCCAGCTCGTCGGCGGAGAAGAACCGCCGTTCCAGGCGGTAGCCCTCCATGAGGGAGAGGCCGCCCCCCTTCCCCTGTTCGGCGAAAACGGGTATCCCCGCCTGGGCCAGGGTTTCCATATCCCGGTAGATAGTCCTGACGGAGACCTCGAAGGTTTCGGCCAGCTCCGACGCGGTGACCCGGTCCCGGGTAAAAAGAATGAGGAGAAGGGCGAGGAGTCGGTCGATTTTCATGGAATCAGTATCAACCGGGAGCAGGAATTGATCAAGATGTCTCTTTTTCTTGAATTAGAGGAAAAATATGGCTACATTGAGCCCATGAAAGAGTACAAATACCTTTTGATAGATGCGGACGGGACCTTTCTGGATTTTGAAAAAACCGAATTCCAGGCCCTGCATAACACCATTGACCGGCTGGGCTGGAAGGACAGGGAATTCTTTATAAACACCTACCTGGACATCAACCGCCAAGTCTGGGCGGGACTGGAAGCGGGCCAGGTGGATGCGGGGCAGGTCAATGACCTGCGATTCGAAGGCCTCCACAGGGAACTGTGCAAAGCCGGCAGCCCCTCCCTTTCGGCCCGGGAGCTGGGGGAATACTACCTGGTCCAGCTGGGGCGGGGGGATTTTCTCATGGAGGGGGGCCGGGAGTTTCTGGACTACCTGAAGGACAGGTACGTCCTGATACTCGCCACTAACGGGCTCTCCCGGGTCCAGAGGGCGCGGCTCAAAAAGGCCGGCCTTGAGGATCACTTCGACCGGCTGGCCATTTCCCAGGAAATGGGGGTCCACAAGCCCCTTCCGGAGTTCTTCGAAAAGGCCCTGGAGGGATACGAATACGAAAAGGGGGATGTCCTTATGATCGGGGACAGCCTCGCCTCGGACATGGCCGGGGCGGAGGCTTTCGGAATAGACGGCTGCTGGTTCAACGGCAGGGAGCTCCTCAACGACGGGACGGCGGCTCCCACCTACGAAATCGCCCGGCTTGAGGAGATCCGGAATATCCTCTAGAAGGTTTTCACCAGTTCCTTCAGATAGGCCTTGAACCGGTCCGCCAGGTCCTCATGCTTGAGGCCGAAGTGGATATTGGTCTTGAGGAATTCCAGCTTGTCCCCCATGTCGTGGCGGATGCCGTTTATGCGGTATCCGTACATGGGCTGGTCCTTCATGAGCAGGCGCAGGGCGTCGGTCAGCTGGATCTCCCCCCCCTTGCCCGGCTCCACCACGTCCAGGGCGGTGAAGATTTCCGGGGGCAGCACATAGCGGCTGGCCACGACCAGATTCGAGGGGGCTTCCTCGGGATCGGGCTTTTCCACCATGTCATTGATCCGGAAGATCCCCTCCCCCAGATCCTCCCCGTCGATGACCCCGTAGCGGCTTACCAGCTCGGGGGCCACCTCCTCCAGGGCGAAAACCCCCTCCTGGAAGCGGTTGTACACGTCGATCAGGTGGCCGATGACCGGCCTGTCCGTAAAGGATTCCAACACCGTATCCCCCAGAAGCACGGCGAAGGGCTCGTCCCCCACGTGGTGCCGGGCGTATTTGATGGCGTCCCCCAGGCCATTCTGCTCGTGCTGCCAGATAAAGTGGACCGCCACGTCGTCGGGAAGGAAGTTGATCAGTTCCAGCTCCTTCTCCTTCCGCTTCTCCTTAAGCTGGTCCTCCAGTTCGTAATTCTTGCTGAAGTACTCCTCCAGGGCCCTTTTGCCCCGGCCTATGATAAGGAGAATATCGGTGATGCCCGCGGCGATGGCCTCCTCCACCACGTACTGGATGGTGGGGGTGTCCACGATGGGAAGCATCTCCTTGGGCTGACTTTTCGTGGCGGGCAGAAATCTCGTACCGAATCCCGCTGCCGGGATGACCGCTTTTTTTACCATTGTTGCTCCTATGTCCCGGGCGGATCAGACGATGCGGGGAATGATCAGTTCGATTCCCGCTCCGCCCAGGGTTTTTGTTAAATTTTCCAGGACCCCTTCGTCGGGGCAGCTGCCGATGAGAGCCCCCCCGCTTCCGGTGAATTTGGCGGACGCGCCGGCG
Organism: Spirochaetaceae bacterium; assembly: GCA_003246505.1. Taxonomy (GTDB): domain Bacteria; phylum Spirochaetota; class Spirochaetia; order DSM-2461; family DSM-2461; genus SZUA-368. The sequence continues at coordinate 14,625 of QKAI01000449.1, forward strand.
CTCCGGGCCAGCTCCACCATCTCCAGGTTGCTCTTGCTTATGTTCATGATGCTCCGGCGCAGATCAAAGTTGGCGTCCATGAGCCGGTGGATCTCGGGATAATTCCCCGCCATCAGGGCTCCCCGGAATTCCAGGGTGATCTCCCCGAAGCGCTCCATGGCCCGACGGACCGTTTCATCCCCCTTCTCGTAGCGGTAGCGCAGATCGTTATGGACGATCTCCGAACCCTCCGAATTGTCCCGCTTGTAGGCGATGTAAATGATCAGGTCCCGGTTCAGACTGATGGGCTCATAGATGCCGTAGCCCCTCTTATCCATGTGGGACTTGTCGAAATCCATGAAGGTGACCCCCTGGTAGACCTGGGCGACCCGGTCCTGGAGCCCGGCGCCTATGGAGAGCTCCTCCGTCTCCACCGAGAGGATCAGATTGGCCAGTAGGGGCTGGGGGATCTCCACGTCGTAGAACTTCAGAAGGGCGGCCATTACCGCACGGATGATGGAACTGGAACCGGCCATTCCCAGATGGAGGGGGATGTTCGAGTGGTAGCGGATGGTGAAATTCCTGTTATGGAGGGGCTTGTCGTGCTCGGCGCACCAGAGATAGAATTTCCTGATCGCCGCCTTGATGAGGCGGACGCCGCCGTAGTAGCCGAAGTGGGCCACATCCTCGCTCAGGGCGGAGATGCTCCCGTAGCGGGAGACGTCCCTCTGCCCGGGGAGGATTCTCAGTTCGTCGGAGGGGTAGAGGGTGATGTCCGCCTGGAAGTTGGAAAAGGTGAAGGCGATGGTCTTTCCGAAGTATCCGTCGGAGGGGTTCCCGATCAGGGCGGCCCGGGGATAGGACGTGGTTTTAATAATCATGGTGATGTCTCCGTTCCTGAAAATAATAACACGGGATTCAAAAAAAAACACAGGGGAATTACCAATCCCGCCCCGGTTTGTTATCTTTAAGGGAAAGGAGTATTGCCATGTCTGTTAGTTTTGATTACCGCATTCCCACAAGAATGATTTTCGGAGCGGGAAAACTGGAGGAACTGGGCACCGTCTCTCTGCCCGGTTCGAAGGCCCTTATCGTGCTGTCCGCGGGTACGGCCATGAAAAAGCAGGGATACCTGGACAGGGTGGTGGCCCTGCTGAAAAAGAACGGGGCCGAATCGGTTATCTTTGACAGGATTCTTCCCAATCCCATAAAGGACCATATCATGGAGGGCGCCGCCCTGGCACGGAAGGAGAAGTGCGATTTCGTAGTCGGATTGGGCGGGGGCAGCAGCATAGACTCGGCCAAGAGCATCGCCCTCATGGCGAAGAACCCCGGGGATTACTGGGACTACATAGGCGGCGGCACGGGGAAGGGTCTTCCCGTGAAGGAAGGGGCTTTGCCCGTGGTGGCCATAACCACCACCGCGGGAACAGGCACCGAGGCGGACCCCTGGACGGTCATCACCAATCTGGAGACGAAGGAGAAGATCGGCTTCGGAACGGGGGACACCTATCCGGTCCTCTCCATCATCGATCCGGAGCTCATGCTTTCCGTTCCCCCCTCCCTGACCGCCTATCAGGGTTTCGACGCCTTTTTCCATGCGGCGGAGGGCTATATCGCCACCATCGCCACTCCGGTGAGCGACGCCTACGCCCTCAAGAGCATCGAACTCCTGAACACCTGGCTGCCCCTGGCGGTGGCGGACGGAGGGAATCTGGAAGCCCGCACCAACGTGGCCCTGGCCAACACCCTGTCCGGCATGGTGGAATCCACCTCGTCCTGCACCTCGGAGCACTCCATGGAGCACGCCCTGAGCGCCTATCATCCCGAATTGCCCCACGGGGCGGGGCTGATCATGCTCAGCCTCCCCTATTTTGAGAAATTCGCCGATGTCTGTCCGGAGCGGCTGGCCGTCATGGGCCAGGTCATGGGAGAGGAAGCCACGGCCCGGGGATTCCTGAAAGCCCTGGCCAAACTGCAGAAAGCCTGTGGCGTGGACAGTCTGAAAATGTCCGATTACGGGATTGGGGAAGGGGAGCTTTCCGTCCTGGCGGAAAACGCCCACAGCGCCATGGGGGGACTCTACGACATGGACCGGAAACGGCTGGCCGTGGAGGATACCCGGCGGATCATGGAAAAGGCTTTCCGTTAACATGAATTCCCGCGGAGGAGGCATCCCCCGCGGGAGTTTAATCCTTACACCACGAACTGCTTGCGGATAAGGGAGATATAGTCTCCGATTTTTTCGGTTATGTCCCTCACGTCTTCCACGGTACCCCGGATGCTTTCCGTATCCCGGTGGGCGATGTTGACGCTGTCCCCCACATCGTCGGTGATGCGGCGCAGGACCTCGACTTCCTGGACGATGCTCCGGCTGTCGGAGCTCATGTCCCGGCTGCCCGTCTGGACATCCACGGTGATCTCGGTCATCCTCCCCAGGGAAGTGACAATTTCCCGGCTGCCCATGGACTGCTCTTCCAGGGCCTGCTTCACCTCTTCGATCAGGCCGTGGAGGTGCTTTATCTTGTCCTGGATCACATCGAAGGTCCTCTGGGCTTCCTGGCTGGCCGGCGCGACCAGATCGATATTGGATTTCATGACCTTCAGGGTGTTCCGGATCTTCAAACTCTCCTGGGCGGTCAGATCGGCAAGCTTGCGTATCTCCTCGGCCACCACGGCGAATCCCCGGCCCGCCTCTCCCGCATGGGCCGCCTCGATGGCCGCGTTCATGGACAGGAGATTGGTCTGGCTGGCGATCTTGGATATGACCTCGATGGTCTCGATGAGGACCTCCGAATTGGTGGCCACCTGAATGACCTGCTCGCTCACCTGGGAGACCTTCTGCCTCCCCTCCGCCGACGAGGCAAGGAGGCGGGAGAAATCATCCCCCACCCGCATGACGTTGCTGTTGAGGGACCCGATATTCTGGGCCAGCTGTTCGATCGTGGCGGAGGATTCCTGCACATTGGCCGCCTGGTTCTGGATGTGAAGGTCCAGCCCGCCCACGCTGCCGCTGATTTTCTTCATCGCCTCGGAGGTCTGCTCCACGCTGCGTATCTGAGTCTCATTCTTCTCCCGGACCCGGGAAATGGAACCGGTGACGCTCTCCACCGCCCGCTCCGTATCGTCCATTTTCTCCCTGAGCCGGGAGCTGTACTCCTCCAGTTCGGAGAGGCAGCCGTTGATCTCCAGCACCGTATTGCGGAAATTGTCTCTCACCAGCTCGACCGCCCCCGCCAGCTGTCCTATTTCGTTCCTGCCCCCCCGGGCGAATTCGCAGGTCAGATCCCCCCGGGCCAGAAGTTGAGCCCTGTCCAGAAGTCCCACAAGGGGTTTGGTAAGAGACAGGGAGAGGATGAGGCTGATCCCGATGGAAATGAGAAGGGAGAGCAGGCCCGTACCGATAAGGTTTGCGAAAAAGGCGAATTTCTGTTTCTTCACACCGCTCACGTCCAGATCCGCTCCGATGACATGGTCCACCCGGCCGGCAATCTTGACGGGAACGAAGCAGGACAGGAACGTCCCGTATTCATCGGTATAGGGTTCGGAAAAACGGATTTCCCCCGTTTCCCAGGCATCCAGGGCCTCCGCGGAGGGTTCCTCCCAGGGGATGAGGGGATCATCGCCGAAGTAGTGGCTGATCTCCATGGCGTCCACCACCGGACCGTTCACCCGGAAAATATACAGGAAGGAGTATCCCCCGTCGCTGGCGTATTCCCCCATGAGATTCCGGTAATCGACCATGGACGCATCACCCTTCCGGAAAGCCTCCGCCCGCTCCTCAAAGGTTTCGTAGGGAATGGTCTTCCCGACAAAACCAACCGCCTCGTCAAGTTTGGCCTTTATCTCCCGGTCCACATTTCTGCTGTACTGGAAAAGGCTCCCCCCTCCTATGAGCAAAGCCATGGACAGGGCCAGAAGAATAAAAGCCAGCATGAGTTCCCATCTGATAGATTTCATTTTTCTCTCTCCGTTTTCAGGGATTCTATACGGAGAATCAAAAAGATACAAACACTTTTTTTCTTTACCTGTAAGTGTTTATTACGGTTATGTAAAAAGTTAAACCAGGGCCCGTCCCTTCTCAAAGGCCTCTTCGTTCATGGGAATGAGGCTGGCCTTTTTCTCGCCGAATACCTTGTGGAAGGCCTGGCTGACCGACCCCTTCCCGGGAAAACCGGTCACCTTCGTATAGGCGCCCATCATGACCACGTTGGCCGCCTTGTCGGAGCCGCTCTCCATGGCGGTGCTGCTCACGGGCAGGTAGTAGACCTCCACGTCGGTGCGGGTCACCTTCTTATCGATGAGATCGCTGTTGACCAGGATCCGCCCGCCCGGTTTGACCCGGGACTCGAACTTCACCAGGGAAGGGAGATTCATGACGATCAGAGTATCCGCTTCGGAGATGACCGGGCTTCCCACCATTTCATCGGAGATGATGACATTGCAGTTGGCCGTGCCCCCCCGCATTTCCGGACCGTAACTGGGCAGCCAGGAGACGTTCTTCCCCTCGATCATGCCCGCATATACCAGAAGCATTCCCATGGAGAGAACCCCCTGACCGCCGAATCCGGCTATGATAATCTCTTCCGTCATGAATTCTCCCATTCTCAGGCCTCCGTATCCTTGTAGTTGCCCAGGGGGTAGTAGGGGATCATGTTCTCCTCCAGCCACTGAAGCGATTTCACCGGGGAGATCCCCCAGTTGGTGGGACAGGTGGAAAGGACTTCCACCAGGGAAAAACCCTTCCCGGCGATCTGGCGTTCGAAGGCGGTCTTGATCGCCTTCTTGGCCTTGCGCACGTTTCCCGGATTGTTGACGGTCACCCGTTCCAGAAAGGAGGGCCCGTCCAGGGTGGCCAGCATCTCGCAGATCCTGAGGGGGCTCCCCTGAAACTGCCGGGAGCGGCCCTCCGGGCTGGTGGTGGTCTTCTGCCCCACCAGGGTGGTGGGTGCCATCTGCCCGCCGGTCATGCCGTAGATGCAGTTGTTCACGAAGATAATGGTGATGTTCTCCCCCCGGGCGGCGGCGTGGACCGTCTCCGCCGTACCGATGGCGGCCAGGTCCCCGTCCCCCTGATAGGTGAAGACGACGCTGTCCGGCAGGGTCCGCTTAATGCCTGTGGCCACCGCGGGGGCCCGTCCGTGGGCGGCTTCCTGCATGTCGCAGTTGAAGTAGTCGTAGGCGAAGACGGCGCAGCCCACCGGGGCGATCCCGACGGCCCTGCCCAGCACGTCCAGCTCCTGAAGGGATTCGGCGATAAGCCGGTGTATGATGCCGTGGGTGCAGCCCGGGCAGTAGTGGGTGGGGACGTCGACGAGCCCCTCCGTTCTCGTAAATACCGTTTTCACTGGGCTCCTCCCATAATCTCTCTGACCTTGTCCACTATCTCCTCCTGAAGGGGCACGATGCCCCCGGTGCGCCCGTAGAAGTGGACCGGATACCGGCCGTTCACGCCGATCTTCACATCGTCCAGCATCTGCCCCATGCTCATCTCCACGCACAGGACGGCTTTGCAGCCCTTTCCAATGCTGTCGAAGGCGTGGTAGGGATAGGGCCAGATGGTGATGGGCCGGATGAGCCCCATCTTGATGCCCTGCTCGGCCAGGGTTTTCCGGGCGTTGAGGGCGATCCTCGCCATGGTGCCGTAGGCGGTGATGACCACGTCCGCGTCTTCCACGCCGATCAGCTCCACCCGGCACTCTTCCTTCTTGATCTTCTGCCACTTGGCGTCCAGGGCCAGGCAGTGGGCTTCCAGGTTCTCCGGAATGATGTTCAGGGAGTTGATGATGTTGGGCTTTCTCTTCCCCTTCGTCCCCGTGGTGGCCCAGCCTTTCTCCGCCGGCGCGGGGGGATCCTCCTCGGGGAACTCCACCGCCTCCATCATCTGCCCCAGCATGCCGTCCCCGCAGATCATGACCGGGGTGCGGTACTTATCCGCCAGATCGAAGGAACCTATGATGATGTCCACCATCTCCTGAATGGAGTAGGGGGCGTAAACGGGCATGTTGTAGTCCCCGTTCCCCCCGCCCCGGGTCACCTGGTAGTAGTCGGCCTGGCCGGGCTGGATGCCCCCCAGGCCGGGCCCGCAGCGCATCATGTTCACGATGACGCAGGGCAGTTCCGCCCCGGCGATGTAGCTGAGCCCCTCCTGCTTCAGGGCGATACCCGGGCTGGAGGAGGAGGTCATGACCCTTCCCCCCGCACCGGCGGCGCCGTATACCATGTTGATGGCGGCCACTTCGCTCTCCGCCTGGACGAAGGAGCCCCCCACCTTGGGAAGCTCCCGGGACATGTATTCGGGGATCTCGTTCTGCGGGGTGATGGGGTAGCCGAAGAACTGACGGCAACCCGCCTTAATGGCGGCCGCTCCGACCGCCTCGTTTCCTTTCATTAAAACCTTTGCCATAACTACTCCCTCTCCACGGTGAT
>QKAI01000483.1 GCA_003246505.1 Spirochaetaceae bacterium
CTGACGGAGCGCACCAAGTCCATCGCCCTGGGGAATCCGGACATGGACGCGGTTCCTGAGGTTTCGAATGATGAAATCGGGATACTGGCCGGATCCTTCAATGCCATGATTGGGAACATCAACGATTCCGTGCTGCGCCTGAGGGAGAGCGAAAACAACTACCGTAGCATATTCGAAAACTCCATAGAGGGTATCATGCAGACGACCCTGAAGGGGGAAGTGCTGTCCGCGAATCCGGCAATCGTCCGCATGCTGCGCTTTGACTCCCAGGAGGAATTCATCGGATACTGCCACAATTCGGTAGAGCAGTTCTACGCCTATCCCGAAGACAGGGCCCACTTCATAGAGGAGCTTCTCAAGGAGGGAGTGGTCATTCAGAAGGAGATCCGGGCCCGCTGTTCCGACGGGGGGATCCTGTGGGTCTCCCTGACTTCTTTCCTCGTGAGGGACGACGGGGGGACCCCCCTGAGGATTGAAACCTTCATCTCCGACATTAGCAGGCGCAGGGAGATGGAAGAGGAGAGTGGCCGGCTCCAGCAGGATCTCGCCCAGGCCCAGAAGCTGGAAGCCATAGGGCAGCTGGCCGGGGGCGTGGCCCATGATTTTAATAACATGCTCGCCGTTATTATGGGATACAGCGAGCTTTCCCTGAGGGATCTGGATAGGGAGAGTCCCCACTACCGGGCCTTTTCGGATATTTTCGATGCGGCGGAACATTCGGCTCTGCTCACCCGACAACTCCTCGCCTTTGCCAGGAAACAGACCGTCTCGCCGGTAATCCTGGGGATGAACGACGTCATAGGCAGCATGCTCTCCCTGCTGCGAAGGCTCATCAGCGAGGATATCCAGCTTACCTTCCTGCCCGGGGACGGGCTCTGGAACGTGCTCATGGATCCCAACCAGATAGGCCAGATCCTGACGAACCTCTGCGTCAACGCCAGGGATTCCATAGGGGGGCGGGGAGAGATCACCATCGGAACGGAAAACCGCCTGATCGGGGGGGAGGAATACGTCTGCCTCTCCATAGGGGACACCGGTTCCGGCATGGACAGCGAGACCCAGGCCCATATATTCGAACCCTTCTTCACAACAAAGGAGCAGGGGAAGGGAACCGGGCTGGGACTGGCCACCGTATACGGTATCGTCAAGCAGAACCGGGGCAGGATCGATCTATCCAGCGAAATAGGAAAGGGAACCCTTTTCCGGATCTGTCTTCCCGGACATCCCGACGGAGGCCCGTCCCGGGGGGGAGAAGCCCCGCCCCCGTCGTCCCTGACCTCACCCGTCGAGGTCCTCCTCGTGGAGGATGATCCCAGGCTGCTGAACATTACCAGGGACATCCTTGAGAAACTCGGCTGCCGGGTTATTGCCCTGCCTTCTCCCCTGGACGCCCTCGCCGCAGCGGCGGACGGGACGGAGACCTTCCGTCTCCTCCTTACGGATATGGTCATGCCCGGGATGAACGGTTACGAGCTCTCCAGGAGAGTCCTTGAACTTCGCCCGGATGTGAAATGCCTTTTCATGTCCGGTTACGGTTTTGATATTCTGGAAGGAAAGGAGGGGGGAGCGGGCAATTATCATATCATCCAGAAGCCCTTCTCCCTGGAAAGGATGGCGGAAATGATCAATGAGGCTATGGCGGAGGAGTAGCTGCCCTTGCCCCGGGGGACGGTTTTTCTTATACTTGAGCCCATGGTTAAGAAACTCAAGATTGACGAAACGGTCAAGGAACAATATATCGCCCGGCACCGGGACAGGATATTCTCCTTCCTCCTGGGAAAGGGGGAGTTCCGGGGCAAGATCATCCATGCCACACGGCTCATTCAGGAGATGAAGGCCAACCACGGCACGGGGCCTCTGGAGACTCTGGTCCTGGGGCGGGCCTATCTGGGCGCCCTGATCCTGGCGTCCAACCTCAAGCAGGAGGGGCGGATCATGCTCTCCATCGAGTGCGGCGGCCCCATCGGGGGGCTTTCGGTGGAGGCGGATACCCACGGAACCGTCCGGGGGTATCTGAAGGAGAATCCCATCCCCCTGGAGAAGCCTCTGGAGAGCCTTGACCTGTCCCCCCTCTTCGGCCCGGGCTTTCTTTCGGTCAGCCGCATCGAAGGGAACATGAAGCAGCCCCATGTCAGCCAGGTCATGCTTCAGTACGGCAATCTGGGACAGGACCTGGCCTCCTACTATCTGGAGTCGGAGCAGATTCCCTCCTTCTTCAATCTGAGCATAAAGTTCGACGAAAGGGGGGAGGTCGTTTCCGCGGGGGCCCTCTTCGTCCAGGTGATGCCCGGGGCCGACGGGGAAAGGATCGATGTCCTGCAGGAGGATATGCTGGGCCTTCCCTCTCCGGGACAGCGCTTTCTGGAGGGGATCACCCCGGAGCAGTACCTGCAGAATTATCTGAGGGCGTACGATCCGGAAATCCTCGATTCCAAGCCGGTGGAGTTCTTCTGCCCCTGCAGCCGGGAGTACTACGTCCCCTATCTGAAGGGGCTCAAGAGGGAGGACCGGGAGGATATCCGCCGGAACGGACCCTTCCCCCTGGAGATCTGCTGCCACAACTGCAACACCCCTTATCACTTCGAGAAGGGGGAACTGGAGAAGATCCTCGGTTAATTCCCCTCCGGGGGATGGGGTGATTTAATCTCCCGGATCCGGTTCAGAATCCGGCCCAGTTTGGCATCGAAGCTTTCGGATACCTTGATATCCGGGTATTCGTGGCTCAGTTTCTGGAGAAAGCCCAGGGAATTCTCCAGTTTTTCATCGCTCACCACGATGTGGGAGCGGTCCCTCTGCCGGCGGTCGTACCGGCCCGCCACTTCCATGAGGCTCCTGTCCCCCTCCAGCTTGGAACGGACGCACTCCAGCTTCAGGGGCATATCGTCCCTGATCATCATCTCCTTCTTCTCCTGGGGGAGATTGTCGGTCAGGTCATAGATATAATCCAGCATGTCGATCAGGGCCTTCCGGTCCACCCCTTCTTCCCGGGGAGGCTCCCCGGGGGGCGGCGCCGGTTCGGGTATCTCCTGCGGCTCCGGGGGCGGAGGGGGCAGTTCCTCCCCTTCGGGCAGGATCTCGGGCTCCTCCTCCAGGGTGTACTCCAGGACCTCCTCCTCCTCATGGGGGGGCTGTTCCTGCGGCGCCGGAGGAAGGGGGGGCATGTTTATGATGATGGGCGGGGGATAACCGGAGGGGGGATGGGCCGCCGCCTGGGCCGCTTCTTCCTTGCGCCGCCGCTCCTCCTCCTTCATCACCTCCGTATAGACCTCGGAGAAATCCTCCGGGGAATCCTCAAGATAGAGGGTTTCCTCCGGTTCGTTTATGGTTATGACCGGATCGATCATGGCCATATCCAGGAGGGAGAGGGCGTCCTGCTCCACCAGGGACCGGGAGGCGAAGGAGTCCGCGGAGAGGAGGTCGTCCTTCTCTCCCTGCTTCGGCGCCACGGGGAGGGTGCTCTTCACCCTTTTGACAAGCCGGTCCACCCGGCCCTCCCATTCCTTCCTGTTCTCCCGGTAAAGGTCGTCGGCGGTGTTTTCGTACAGGTCCAGGACTTCCTTCATCCGGTCCAGATCGTCCGAGGTCCCCCGGCCGCCGTGGATGTTCATGAGCTGGTCCAATCGGGCCAGGGCGTCCATCTTCCGGTCCGTCTCCCGGTAGAGCTTGACCAGGTCGCCCAGCCTTTCCGGATTATCCGGATCCTCCCGGTCAAGCTCCTCCAGCAGGTCCAGGGCTTCCCGGGGCCGTCCCAGGCTGTCCAGGGAGCGGGAGAGGGATTCCCGTGCCTTCAGGCTGTCCGGCCGGAAGCTGCACAGGTCCCTGAGGATCTTCTCGGCCCTTTCGTTATTGCTGTTTTTCCGGTAGGCGTCGGTAATCCGCAGGACCGCCTCTTCGTCCTCGTATAGGGCGGAGCCGATGCGCCTGATCTGATTCTCCGCCTTAGCCTCGTCCCCCTGGCGCAGGTAGAGCTCGGCCAGATTCTTACGGGCCTGGATGTTGTCCGGATCCCTCTGGATGATGTGCTTGAAGGTCTGCTCCCCCTGGTTGAGCTGGTTCAGGCGTATCAGGGACTCCCCCAGTTCGTTGCGGATCTCCATGTCGTAGGGGTAGACCGTGACCAACCGGTTGAGCTCCTTCAGGGATTCGGTGTAGTTCTTCTGGGTCTTGTACACCCGGTTCAGATTCAGGGAGGCCTTTTTGTAATCCCGGTCCAGGGCGAGGGCGGCGCCGTAGGCCTTCTGCGCCTCCTCCAGATGGCCCATGCGGGACTGGACCACCCCCAGGTTGTTATGGATGGAGGCCTGGGAACTGTCCTTCTCCAGGATGGAATAGAGAAGCTGCCGGGCTTCGCCGAGCCGGTCCTGTTCCTGGAGGGTGATGGCCAGGTTGTTCTGGCAGTCGATCCATCCGGGCCGTTTTTTCAGGGCGTCCCGGAAGCATCGCTCCGCCTCGTCCCACAGCTCTTCCTTCTGGTACAGAACACCCAGATTATACAGTAGGGAGCTGTTGGAGGGGTCGATTTTCAGGCCCTCCTCATAGGTTTTCCGGGCCAGGGCGATCTCGTCCCGCCCCTCGTATATGGCTCCCAGGTTGTTGTAGGCCTGCAGGTATTCCGGCTTCTGGGCCAGGACTTTCCGGTAGGCCTCGATGGCCATGACCCCGTTGCCCATGGCCTTGTGGAGATTTCCCAGGTTGTAAAGGACGTCCGGATTGTCCCCGTCCAGCTTAAGGGCCTTCTCCAGGGCGGCGGCGGCCTTTTCGAAGCGGCCCAGCTTGCGGTAGATCAGGCCCAGGTTGTTGTAGGCTTCGGTGCACCGGGGATTCAGGTCCAGGGTATGTCGGAAGGAGGCGATGGCGTCCCGGTTCTTCTCCCCCATGGTGTAGATATTCCCCAGGAGCATGGCGAAGCGGTAGTCCTCGGAGAACTCCCCCTTCAATTCCTCCGCCAGTTGTTCCGCCCTTTCGTAATCCTTGAGCATGAAAAGGTTCAGGAGCCTTCCGTATCTGTTCTGCCGGTCCTTGTCGTTCATATCCTCCGCGGTCCTCAGGGCCGGACGGACACCTCCTCGGAAAAGGAGCTGACCTGGGCCGGATCGGAATCGCTCAGGGCCACCACGGAGAAATACCATCTCCGGCGAGGCTCCAGGCCGCCTATCGTATAGTGCCTCTCCTCCGGCCCGACAAGAACCGGGCTCCCGGGACCGAAATACCGTCCCGGACGGTCCCCGTAGTAGATGAGGAATCCTCCCATGCCCTCGTTCTTCCAGTAATCCCAGCTGAGGGTGACCTCCCCGTTCTCGCTGTCCACCTGCAGGTTCAGGGGGGGCACCGGGGGAAGCTGGGGGGTGTAGTTGATGCGGAATTCGGAAACCGACGGGGTGGCCGCCCGTCCCAGATCGGGGTAGAGCTGGGCCCCTATGAGGAGGTAGCGGCCCCGTTTGTCCTTCAGCTCCTCCCCGGAAGAGAAGGGGGTCCACTCAGGGGAGGAAAAGGAGAAGTCGGCCCGGGAGAAATCCCGGCGGAGCCTTTCCAGCTCCTCCTTTTTGTCGGAGAGGGCGTAGTAGTAGTAAAGGGAGCTGTTGCCCGGCTGGCGGTCCACCGCCTCTATGCTCAGGAGGGAGGACTTCTGATAGGTCAGGTCCAGAAGGGGGGAGAGAAAATCCCCCCGGTTCTCGTAATCCTCCAAAAGGGGATTCTGCACATTCTCCCGGGAGAAGCGGATTTCGTCGATGAAGCCGGTGAAGTCCTGGCCGAAGAAGAGGGGAGTGGGGGACTCCTGGTTTATCCGTGGCATGAGAATCCGGTTCTCCTCCCTTCCGGTGGGCGTC
>QKAI01000319.1 GCA_003246505.1 Spirochaetaceae bacterium
ACTGTAGCGGGATATCTGCTTCAGATAGAGGGCAAGGGGGTCGTTTTCGCTCTGCTCGCCGTATTCATCGTCCCCGTGCTGTACCATTCTGCCTTCCGGTTCGCTGAGAAGCTCTTCCAACATATCCCCCCTAGTTTCCGGCCATGGCCAGATCTATGACTTTGCCTTCCTTAAAGACAGTAAAATACAAATTGCCCCGCCCGTCAACATTGTCCAGGCGGCCCACCCGGGTGCCCACGTTGACTTTCTGGCCCACGTTCACGAAAATATCGCTGTTGCCGCCGTAGAAGTAGATATAGCCCTCGCTCTCTATGAGAACGATCTCGCCGAACTCCCAGTAGGGCCCGGCCCAGACGACTTCCCCGTCCGCCACGGCTTCCACGTAGCTGGAAGGGGCGCTTTCTATCATCACCCCTTCAAAATCCCCGTCCACCGAATAGAGCTGTCCCGCCACGGGCCATTCCGGCCGCGACGCGTCCTTGCCCGTTCTCCCGTAGGTCAGGGCGGGTATGGCGGGGACCGGTGTTCTCTGCGGATCCTGCCCGGTCCTGGCCGGCTCGCTTTCCACGGGCTTGATATCCTTCGGTTCCGGAGCGATCGCGCCGGCGCTTACGGCCAGCTTCTGCCCTATGGAAAGGACATCCTTCGCTTCCAGATTGTTAAGTCGCAGGAGTTCCTCCACTTCCATGCCGTGTTTCCGGGAGATACTGTAATAGGTATCCCCCCCCACCACGGTGTAGTAGGACGGGGCCGCGGTTTCCGTACCCGGGATTTTCAAATCCATCCCCACTGCCATGGCGGAGGGATTCTCTATCCCGTTCAGGGTCATGAGATCCTTGACGGAGACACCGTATTGTCTGGCTATGGAGTAAAGGGTATCCCCCTTCACAACCCGATAGGATTCCCCATGGGCGAAAAAAGTCATCAATAGAAAAAAGAGGGGGATGTAAAAAAGAGAGTGACGTGGGTTATTTTTCATTCCACTACCATTTTCGGTTACCTTTTTCATCAACTGTAGGAACGAAAGGGAAAGTCGGGAAAAAAAGAAAGATGACTCCCCGTGAACCCGGTAAAACCGCTGTGATGAAAAAATTTTCGGGCTGGCCGGATTTGAACCGGCGACCCCATCGTCCCGAACGATGTACGCTAGCCGCTGCGCTACAGCCCGATTTTTTTAATGCGGAAGCGACGGGGATCGAACCCGCGATCTCCGGCTTGACAGGCCGGCGCGATAACCAGCTTCGCTACGCCTCCGAACGTGAAGGTACCATATACCATTTACGCCGGGGGTGTCAAGAGGGAGGATTCACCCCTTTCTCACCGCCCGGGCATAGAGCCGGACCGGGGCGGGATATCCCTCCACGGTTTTCTCCCCGTCCTCCCCGTCCAGGAAATGTTCCAGGGACTCGAACCGCGCCCAGTCGGTCTGCCGCTGCTCATCCCTCTCCAGCTTGTGGGTATGGAAGATCTCGATATCCCCGAATCCTGTCCGGTTCAGCAGATGGGACAGGGCTTTCGCTGTGGGGAGGAACCAGTAACCCGGGGCCTTGAGATAGCGCGATTCGGGAATGAGGCAGTAGGGCTCGTCCCCGGGGATGCCGGAGCTTTCCAGAATCAGGGTGGCCCCCGGCTTCATGCAGGCCGCCACCGAGGAGAGGCTGTCCACGGGGCTGCGACGGTGATAGAGAATGCCCATGTAAAAAACCACGTCGAAAAACCGGGGGAACAGATCCAGGTCCTCCGCGCCCAGGAGTTCCATATGCAGGCGGGGATCGTTCAGATAGAGCTGATGGAGCCGGTGGTTGAACCAGTACCGGGCCACCGGGTCGATGCCCAGGAGCAGTTCCGGGTCCCCTCCCAGCATGCGCAGGAGGTAGTAGCCGTTGTTGCAGCCCACGTCGCAGATCCGTTTTCCCTTCAAATCGGGCAGCACGGGGGCCACCCGGTCCCATTTGCGGTTGCTCCGCCACTCCCCATCGATCTCTATGCCGAAGTAGGAAAGGGGCCCCTTCCTCCAGGGCATGAGGGACCGGAGTGCGGCTTCCAGATCCTCCCGGGAGCCGGGGAACTCCCCCTCCCGGCCTATGGCGGGGCAGTCCCGGTCCAGATCCGCCGTGCCGGAAAAGGCTTCCAGCCGTCGAAAGGGATCCCCCCAGACCCGGGAGGACTCCCTGTCCAGGGCGGCGGCGGCCTTTTCCCTCCGTTCCCGGAGCCCCTCGGCGTCCAGCTGAGAGGCATAGGCCTCGTACCACCGGTCCTTCAGATACTCCCCGGACCAATTCGTCATTTCATATCCTTGAAGAGTTTTCTCAGGAGGTAGGGGATGCGGTGGTTCACCGCTGGCAGTTCCTTATTGGTGAAGCGGACCAGATCCTCTTCGCTCCCCACCACCAGGAGTATGTCCTCGGCGGTAAAGACGTGCTCCCTCCGGTAGAAGTTGTACTCCCCCTCCGCTTTCCGGTAGGCGATGATGTTGATGCCGAAGGTTTTGCGCACGTCGTCGCTCTGGCTGTCCAGGAGGGTGCGGGGGGGAGAGACCTCCGCCATGACCAGCCCGTTGCCGATGGGAACGTAATTGAAGAGGGAGGAAGTCAGCAGCATGGGGGTCAGCCGGCGGGCGGCCTCCCTGTCGGGATAGATGATGTTCACCGCCCCGATGATCTCCAGGATCTCCCCGTGTCGCACCGAATCGACCTTCACGTGGATGTTGGAAAGGCCCATCTTCTTCAGATAGTTGGATACCAGGATGGAAGCCTCGATGTTGCCCCCCAGATCCACGATCACCCCGTCTATGTCGGTGGGGATCAGATGGTTGATCGTGTCCTCGTTCATCACGTCCGCCACGTAGGCCTCGGTGACGTCGTCCTTGTAGTAGTCGATGATCTCCCTGTTCTTGTCGATGAGGAGGATCTCGCAGTCCACCGCCATGAGCTCCTCCAGCAGGCTTCTGGCGAAGCTGTCCACCCCTATTATGGCAAATTGTTTCATCCTATCATAACCTCCCCGGTCGGCCAGTCCACGTGCCGCTCCCTATATCTGTCCCGCCGGGGCAGGATCATGGTAAAGAGCCCTACCCTGCCGGCGAACATGGTAATGATGATTATCAGTTTCCCCTGCCCCGAAAGGAGGGGAGTTATCCCGTGGGAGAGCCCCACCGTGCCCAGGGCGGAGAAGGTCTCGAACACAAGGGCCTCCAGGTCGGAGCCCACCTCTCCGTTCCGGTGCTCCGTGAAAATCAGGAGGAGCAGAACCAGAAAGAGAAATCCCATGGCCTTGAGAAAGAACAGGGACGCCCTGTTTATGATATCCGAGGGGATTCTCCGTTTGAAGACGCGCAATTCCCCCCGGGTGTTCAGTCCGTTCATGATGACGAAGAATATCATGAAGGCGGTGGTGACCTTAATCCCCCCTGCCGTGGAGCCCGATCCGCCCCCGATGATCATGAGAAGGAGGCTGAATATCTGCGAGGGAAGGGTCAGGTCGCCCTGGGGCACCGTATTGAATCCGGCGGTACGCTCCGTGACGGACTGGAAGAAGGCCATGAGCCAGCGCCCCCCGAAGCTGACCGGCTCGCCCTTCCCGTCGGTGAGGAAGGCGCCCTGCCCTTCGGCGAGGAAGAAGAAGAGGGCCCCCCCCGCAATCAGGACCGCGGTGGCGACGAGCATGATTTTCGTATGGAAGCTCAAGCGGTGGCCGGGGATAATGAGCTTGCGGAAGAGATCCCGGATCACCATGAACCCCAGCCCCCCGGTGATGATCAGAGCCATGACGGTCAGATTGACCGGCAGGTCCAGGGCGTAGTCCTCCAGGCTGTTGGAGAACCGGGAGAATCCGGCGTTGCAGAAGGCGGATATCCCGTGGAAGATCCCCGTGAAGACCGGTTCCGGCACGCCCCTCCGGGCGAAGAGGAGGGAGAGGACCAGGGCGCCGGCCCCTTCCAGGGAGAGGGTGTAGAAAAGAATGATTTTTATGATTCTGCGGGGATCCCGCCGTCCCTTATCCGGATTGAAATCCAGGAGGATCTGGCTGTTGTCCAGGGGCATGCGCAGTCCCGGTATGATCAGGTAGAGGGTGGAGAATGTGACGATCCCCAGCCCCCCCAGCTGGATGAGCAGGAGCAGGACGATCTGTCCGAACCGGGTGAACTGGGCCGTATCCACCACGGCCAGACCGGTCACGCACACGGCGGAAACCGCGGTGAAAGCCGCGTTCAGGAGGGAAAGGGGCCCCTCACCTCTCCAGGACAGGGGAAGGGAGAGAAGGAGAGTCCCCGCGGCCATGATGGTGAGGAAGTAGGAAAAGATAATATTCCTTTCGGAGCGGAAAAAACCCTTCACAGGGCGCATTATATATTAATTGCCCCTTCGGAGAAAGGGTACGGGGTAGATTTCTTTTTTCATTTATCCTATATTTTTACTCTATCTTTTATGCTTCGGGAGGCGCTTTATGCCCATTAATCTGAAAGGACGCAGTCTTTTGACTCTCAAGGATTTTACCCCCCTGGAGATCAACTACCTACTGGATCTCTCCCTGGACCTGAAAAGGAAGAAAAGGGCCGGCATCCGGGGGGATCTCCTATCCGGCAGAAATATCTGCCTGATCTTCGAAAAGACGTCTACCCGAACCAGATGCGCCTTTGAAACGGCCGTATTCGACGAGGGGGGCAACGTCACCTTCCTGACCAACAGCCAGATGGGCAAGAAGGAGTCCATCGAAGACACGGCGAAGGTCCTGGGCCGGTACTACGACGGCATTGAATACCGGGGGTTTTCCCAGTCCGATGTGGAAGCCCTGGCCAAATGGTCCGGAGTCCCCGTCTGGAACGGCCTGACCGACATGTACCACCCCACCCAGATCCTGGCCGACCTCCTGACGATAAAGGAACATGTCTTCAAGCCCCTGAACAAGGTGAAGCTGGCCTATGTGGGGGACGCCCGTAACAACATGGGGAACTCCCTCATGATCGGGGCGGCCAAGATGGGCATGTCCTATGCGGCGGTGGCCCCCTCCTCCCTGTTCCCGGCGAAGGACCTTGTGGAAGAGTGCCGGCAGATCGGCGCCGCTACGGGGGGGAAGATTTTGCTGACCGAGGATATCGCCGAAGGGGTGAAGGATGCGGACGTCATCTATACCGATGTCTGGGTCTCCATGGGCGAGGAGGATCAGTTCGAGGAGAGGATCCGGCTGCTCAAGCCCTACCAGGTGAACCGGGCCATGATGGAAATGACGGGAAACGGGGATACGATCTTCATGCACTGCCTCCCCGCCTTCCATGACCAGGAGACATCCGTGGCCAGGGAGGTCTGCAAAAAGTACGGCCTGACCGAAATGGAAGTGACCGACGAGGTGTTCAGAAGTTCCCGCTCCGTGGTTTTCGACGAGGCGGAAAACCGGCTTCATACCATAAAGGCGGCCATGGTGGCCAGCCTGAACTGACATAAATTTGCTTTATCCCTTCCCCTGACTTATAATTGCCTTAGAGGTTCGCTTTAAGGCATGTCAGGATACAGGGATATAGGAAAACTCACAAAAATACTTCCCCGCAATGGTTTCGTTCTCATCCTGGACAGGAACGGCAGGTGGCTCAGTGATGGGCCGCTGCTTGAATTTTTCCATGGGGGGAAGAAATATCCCCCCGGCATGAGCCTTTTGTCCCTTATCAAAAGGGAAGAGGACCGGGAATGGCTGGGGGGGCTCTCCCGCTGCGCCGGGAAGGTCGAGAAGCGCCGCCTCCTCCTGGACAGGGAGAAAACCGGTTATGCCGCGGTGCAATGCGGAACCGGGCCCTATGCCCTTCGCAGGAAACTGGTGTTCTTCATTCTGGA
>QKAI01000436.1 GCA_003246505.1 Spirochaetaceae bacterium
TTTTTACAACCATTGACGCGGGGATAGTTCCTTTGTATATTAGATGGGGCTAATTTTAAAAGAGGTAAAAAATCTGTGAGGAAAATCCTGTTCACCGGTTTGCCCAATAGTGGCAAGACCCATATCTTCAACGGTTTGACCGGTTCCTATGACATAGAAGCCAACTATGCCTACACCACCATGGATTTTCGGGACATGACCCTGCCCCTGGGCGGTACCGACTCCCTCCTCGTGGACAGCCCCGGCTTTCACGGCCTCTTCATCCATTCCGAGGAGGAACTTCTCCTCAGGGATTACCTCTACCGGGAGAAGCCCGACGTCCTACTCCACTGCATCGATTCCGGCCGTTTCCGCCAGGGTCTGCTTCTGGCCCTGGATCTGGCGACCCTGAACATCCCCATGGTTCTCATCATCAACCATGTGGACAATACGGCGGAACGGGGAGAGGTGATTCTCTCCGACCGCCTGGAAAGGGAGATGGGAATCCCCGTGGTGGAATTCGATTCCTTCGCCCTGAGGGAGAGGGAGATGATAGGCCAGGCGGTCAACGCCGCCCGGCCCCTTAAGCGGACCGACCTGACCGGAGAAGGGGAGGGGGTTCTGGAGAAATTCCGCGCCCTCCTCATCCCGGGGGAGCTGCCCTACGAAACCGCCTCCTCCCTCCTTATCCTGCAGAACGATCCCACCCTGAAGGGGCAGACCCTCTCCCTCTCCGAGACGAGGCTGACCGTCCTGAGGGAGGAGAGCCGAAAACTGCTCTTCACGGGACTCCGGGGTGAGTTCAACGCCCTCGTCCTGAGGCAGAGGCAGAAACGGGTGGATGAACTGGCCCGGCTCTCCCTGGAAAGGAAGGACCAGTGGCGGCAGGATCTGCCGGAAAAACTTGCCGCCCTGAGCCGCCATCCCGTCTACGGCCTCCCCCTTCTCGCGGCCACCCTCATTCTGGGGTACCTCCTGGTGGTCAATCTGGCCGGATTTATCGAAGGGCTTCTCTCGGGATATCTCTTCGACCCCATCGTGGCGTTCCTCTCCGACTGGATAAGCATTCCCTTCCTGAGAGATCTTCTGGTGGGGGATTACGGCATCATCACCCTGGGACTCATCGCCGCCCTGGCCACGGTGCTTCCCGTGCTGACCGTGTTCTTCTTTTTCTTCGCCGTGATAGAGGATACGGGCTATCTCCCCAACCTGATGGTCCTGCTGCGCAGGATGGGGGAGAAGCTGGGCCTGTCCGGCAAATCCCTTATGCCCCTCCTGCTGGGATTCGGCTGCAAGACCATGGCCACCCTCTCCACCAAATCCATCTCCTCCCGCAAGGAGAAGTTCATCGCCATCTTTCTCATCGGCTTCGCCATCCCCTGTTCCGCCCAGATGGGACTGAACATGGCCATTCTGGGTCAGGCGGGCATCGCCGCCTTTCTGGTGGCCCTCGTTTTTCTGATCCTGGCGGAAACCGGGGCGGGGCTGATTCTGAACCGCATCCTGCCGGAACAGCACTCCATGCCCTTCATCCAGGAGCTTCCCCCCTTCCGATGGCCCCGGCTCTCCGCCCTGTTCCGCAAGACCGGCTACCGGATCCGGAATTTCCTGCGCGAATCCCTTGTCGTCTTCATGATCGCCGCGGTCTGCCTCTACCTGCTGGACGTGACCGGCCTCCTCCTGGCCCTGAAGCACGTGGCCGCCCCGGTGGTGGTCCACTGGCTGGGGCTCCCCATCGACATGGTGGAGGGACTCCTCCTCATCCTGGCCCGCAATGAAGCCGGAGCGGGGTACATTCTGCGCCTGGCCTCTGCCGGGGGGCTCACCGTGCGCCAGACCATTCTGGCCGTGGTGCTCACCACCATGTTCGTCCCCTGCTTCGCCAATATGGTGGCCATGGTCAAGGAGAGCGGCAAAAGAAACGGCCTTCTCATGATTCTGGCAATAAACGTCTCCTCCCTCCTTCTGGCGGGGGGGCTGAATTTTCTGATACAACTGGTCTGGAAAGGAGCGAACTGATGGAAATATCCCGTTTGGAGGACGAGCACCTAGAGGTCATCTGGCTCCAGGGAGAGAAGGGCCTTTCGGGGCGGACTTTCATGGAGGAGAGGATGGGGGCCCAGTTCAGCGGCGCCGTGCTGGAGAGTCTGGAAAAGAAGGGGTACCTGAAGGATTCGGAACTGACCGATAAGGGCCGGGACTACACCAGGAGGCTTATCCGTGCCCACCGTCTGGCCGAAAGGCTTCTGAGCGATGTCCTGGGGCTCAAGAACTACGAAGTGGGAGCCTGCGAGTTCGAACATATCATGAACCGGGAGATACTGGACGGTCTCTGCACCCTCCTGGGCCATCCGGACCAGTGCCCCCACGGACTGCCCATACCCCCCGGGGATTGCTGCCGAAGGAAGGAGAAACAGGTCAGCCAGGCGGTCCACTCCCTGAACACACTCCAGCCCGGGGAAACATTGAAAATCCTCTATATCCAGACCCGAAACGACCGGGAACTCCATATCCTTGAGGGCATGCGCATCGGTCCGGGCAAGACCGTTCGGGTCCACCAGACCCACCCCACCCTGGTGGTGGAGGTGGAGGGCACCCACATCGCCCTGGATGAGTCGGTGGGCGAAAAAATACTCGGCCTTGCCGAAGAATCCCCGGAAAGAATTTTACCGGAGCCACCCTACCGCCGCCACTTCGGAAGGCACGGGAAAAAGGGGCCGGGCCGGGGCCGCCGTCACCGCTGACTGGACCAGAGCCCCAGGGCGGGATTGGAGATATAAAAGATCTCCTCCCCGTCCACGAGATTGTAGCCGTCCCTCAGCTTCTCCGGATCGTATTTTCCCATCATCCCCATCACATCGGCATAGAGGAAACCCGCCCCCTCCGTCTCCTCCCGGGTGAGTCTTCCCGGGCAGTAGGTTATGGAGAAGCGCCCCTCCGAGGAGCCGTGGATCAGGTGGGCCGCGGCGCTCAGGTTGGCGGCCAGGTCCTTCTCCCTTTCCACCAGGGCCAGGGTGTGGTCCGTCCCCCGGTAGCCGTACTTGCGGATCAGTCCGTCTATGGTTTTGTCTTCGCCGAACTCCTTCACATCCGGGGCCAGGATGATCAGCTCCCCCCCGTCGGCCATGGCCATGCGGGTGCGGTAGACCGCCTTGTTTCCCAGCCAGGTGGAGTGGAATTCCTCCGGGTCCAGGTAAACCACGCATTTCTTCAGGGGCTTTTCCAGAAAGTTGAAGTTCACCTTCCGGGCCAGATCCGCCGCCCTCAGGTAGCACTCCCGGTCGTCCCCGATGTAAAGGCCCCGCAGGGCCAGGGTCCCGTCAGCCCTGGGACCGATGACCGTGAGAATATAAACCAGGGGGAGATGGGAGGCGAAATGCTCCGCCCCGTAATCCAGGACCCGGCGCACCGGGGTGTCCGCCCGGCCCATGATCCGCTCCATCCCGTACACCGCCCCGAGGAAGTGGCTCTTGTGAATGGCCTCCTCCCCCCCGGTGCCCACGAACACGTTCTTGGTGTAATTGGCCATGCCTATGACCTCGTGGGGAACCACCTGCCCAATGGAGAGTATCAGGTCATGGCCCCCTTCGGCGAGGAGCCGGTTGACCTGGGCGGGCCAGGTGTAGTGCAGCTTTCCCTCGGAGACTTCCTCCATAAAGGCCGAGGGCACGGTGCCCAGGGTCACCACGTCCTGCCGCCAGCGGTGTTCCCGAAAAAGGGAGGAGGGAACCTTCCCGAACATGCGGGAGATCTGTTTCTCCGTCATGGGGACATGGGTCCCCAGGGCGGGCATGACATCGGCCACACCCTTTCCCAGCCGTTCCCAGACCATCTCCGTCAGTTCCCCAGCCCGGGAGTGGAACCGGGTAAAATCCGGGGGGAGTATGAGAACCTTCTCCCTCCTTCCCATTCTGTCCAGGGCCTCCGCCACGGCCCGCTTCATATCCGCCGGTGAGAGATCATCCTGGGGGGATCCCTGGGAAAAGTAGATCATAATATTCCTCCTGACTTCCATTCACTCTACTATGGTTTTACCGGGGGGGCAAGTTTTTTTGTGACTGGTCAAGGGGAATGAATCGTGCTATGGTGTACGGCGGAGGAGGGGAGAGAGGTGAGAAACGCCCGGGAGAAAACCCTGGCCGCCGTCCGGTCCGGAGTGGTGGCAAGTCTGATTGAGGAACTAGTGAAACTGGACGGGGATCTGGCCCGGTCCCTGCCGCCGGGGGCCTACGGGGTCCGCCTGTCCGCTCCGGGGGGGCTGGAGAGAAGGATTTCCTTCAACGGGGGAACCGGGGGTGCCCGCCTTCTCTTTCCCCGCTGGACCGATATGGCCGCCACTTTCTCCGGGGGAAAGGGAACCCTGATTCCCCTGCCCACGGGGCCCGGCTTTCTCAAAGCTGTCAAGGCCTTCGCCGCCTGCGCCAAAGCCGTCTCCGCCGCCATGGCCACCGTTCCCCCCGAGGGGGACCGGGAAGGGCTGGAGCGCAAGACCCGCCTGCTGCTTACCGCCGCCCTGCGCGGGGTCTGCGAAGTATACAACCACGACCACTGGACCGCCCCCCGTTCGGAGCATATCCCCCGGGGGCGCATCGGTATCGGCGTGACCGGCAGGCCGGACCTGTCCGGGGTCATAGCGGTGGGCGAGGGAAGGATGGAACTGGAGCGGGAGTCCTCACTGGAAGGGGTCAACGCCCTTCTGGAATTCCGGGACCCCTCCGTCTGTTACGCCGTACTTACGGGAGCCGAGCCCGCCCTGGGAGCCCTGGGGGACGGACGGGTTATGACGAAGGGCAGACTGCCCATGATTCAGGGGCTTTTTCCCCTGCTGGACCGCTTCGGGGAGATAATGTGATGGGATACGAAAAGAGCCAGAGCCTATACAAAAGGGCCATCAAATGCATACCCGGAGGCATCTACGGGTCCAAAAGCCCCGGATTCACCGTGCCGGGACAGTTCCCCTACTACTTCACCGAAGGGGAGGGCTGCCGCATCAAGGACGCCGACGGGAACAGCTACATCGATTATCTCTGCGGATTCGGCTCCATGCTGCTGGGATTCGGCCATCCCCGGGTGGACGATCCGGCCATCGCCCAGCTCCGAAAGGGTGACCTGCTGAACCAGCCCTCCCCGGTCATGGTGGATCTGGCGGAAAGGCTGACCGGTCTCATCGAGGGCATGGGATGGAGCGTCTTCGCCAAGAACGGCACCGACGCCACCACCCTGGCCGTCTCCCTGGCCCGGGTCCACACAGGAAAAAAGCGAATCCTCATGGCGAAGGGCGCCTATCACGGTTCGGCCAACTGGTGCTCCACCAACGAATATCCCGTGCTGGACGAAAGAGCCCACGTGCATACCTTCCCCTACGGGGACGAGGCGGCCCTTGAGGCTCTGTTCGACCGCTACCGGAACGAGATCGCCTGCGTCATCCTCACCCCCTACCACCATCCCACCTACGTGAACCAGGTCATGCCCGCTCCTACCTGGTACCCGAAGGTGGAATCCCTGTGCGGGAAGGAGGGGGCCCTCTTCATCATGGATGACATAAGGGCCAACTTCCGCCTGTCCATCAGGGGATCCCACCACTACTTCGGGGCTAAGCCCCACATGGTCTCCATGGGCAAATCCCTGGCCAACGGCTATCCCATCGCCGCCCTGATGGGAACGGAGGAGCTCAAGAAAACCGCCGGGGGATTTTTTATTACCGGAACCTTCTGGACCTCCGCCGTCCCCATGGTCGCCGCCATGCACTGCCTGGACGTGATGGAGGAGGAAAAGGTGCAGGACCATGTGATGAGAGTGGGCAGGAGGCTCAAGGAGGGGCTGACCGAAGCGGGGGC
>QKAI01000411.1 GCA_003246505.1 Spirochaetaceae bacterium
ATCCCCGGGGAGAGGTGTATGATCCGGCCCGGGGGGTGCCAGGGACGGTAAAACTGGCAATGGGGAGTAACTGGGCCAGTGCCCTGGGACAGAGCGGGCCCTGGGGAGAGTGTCTGAATGTCGCCATTCGAGTGGGGAGCGGTATCCCCGATGGGGAAGGTCAAGGATGAGATTTTTACAGAATTGATGATCCTGCAAGGGCCTCGACCTTTGGATCGAAACATTCGGCCAGGATGTCCGGAGGATGATCGAATGGGTAATTTCCGGTCATTGTAGAAATCACGGAAGCGGTGATTCTGCGGTACTATGATTCGCAAAGCCTGAGCCGTCCATGGGAAGGAACAAAGAATGAGAAAAATAACGGTGCTGTCTATGATAACCCTGGACGGGGTGATGCAGGGACCCGGAGCCCCCGGGGAGGACCCCTCGGAGGGTTTTGAGCATAGCGGCTGGGCCGCTCCCTTTGCCGATGAGGAGGGGGGGCTGATCGTCCGGGATGAGCTCGCCGGGAAGGTGGATTATCTTCTGGGCAGGAAAACCTATGATATCTGGGCCGGATACTGGCCCGGGCACGGGGATATCTGGCCCGGCATTAACGGGGGTATGAAATACGTACTCTCTTCCGTGTTGAGGGAGTCGGACTGGGAAAACACCCGGTTTCTTTCTAGCCCCGGGGCTATCGGGGAGCTTAAGAGATCCGACGGCCGGGATATTCAAGTCTGGGGCAGCAGCCGGGTCGTTCATCTGCTCCTCGAGCATGATCTAGTCGATGAACTGCGCCTCAAAATATATCCCCTGGTGCTCGGTTCCGGGAAAAGGCTCTTCCCGGGGGGAACGGTCCCCCGCCGGTTCGCCCTGGAGGAATGCCGGGTTACGTCAAAGGGAGTGATTTTCGCCCGCTACCTACGGTCCTAAGGATCCCATGGGGAACAAAAAATAAAAAATGATTTAAAGATATTCGTAAGTGGTATATGATTTCCCCCTCATGGAGGAGGATAATCATGAAGAAACCCTATGCCCCGATTTATGTTTCGCTTCTGGCAGTCATTCTGCTTGTACTGACCGGATGCGCTACCATTCCCAAACCTTCGGAGGACTCCGAAGGGCTGATCGCCATAAGCCTTGAGACGACGGGTGATTATTCCTATACCGGTGAGGGCCGCTGGCTGGAGATTAAAAATTCGGAAACCGGAGAGACCATTCTCAGGAAATCCTTTAATTCGGACGGGGTGAAATATATAAAGCTCAGGGAAGGCTCCTACAGGTTCATCGGCTTTTTCAAAGCCTCCAACGGGGATTTCGCCAGGGGATCTTCGGAACCGGTATCCATCGGGCGGGGAGAGTTCATAATATATCCCTTCCAGCTCAATCGGGATTTCAAAAAAAATGACCGGGGCTTTACTCCAAAAAATCTCTGGATTCCCCTGGAGGCAGAGGTTCAGGAAAAGATCCTGGTCGATTTCCGGGAGAGCGACAATGGGGTCTATTGGGAACTCGCCCTTCCCTGAACCAGCTCTATCTGCCCGTACTTCCCGCTGAACATCCAGTCGGTTCTCTCCCGGTCGGGGACCGCTTCCGGCCGGAGCCCCGCGGCCACCTCCGATTTTAAGATCCGGCTTATCAGAATGTCCGCGGGAAAGCCGGTAATCAGGGAGGCCGTTTCCTTTTCATAGGGCCAGTAACGGTCCCCCACCAGCCTCCTGTAGTTCAGGTCCCCCTTGAATATGACAAGATCGGACCGGGAGAACTCCCCGGCCAGTTCCGGGGGTATCCGGGAATAGGGTTTCCCGCTCACAAAGAAGGGGTCTTCCCCCAGCTCCAGTTTTCCCTGTTCCTCCAGGCTATCCAGCTCCCCCGCGAACCGGGCGGTGTCCTTTTTTTCCCTTAACATATCCAATAGCAGGCGGTAATCGGAAATCAGGGCGTCGGATACGAAATAGGGCATGCTCTTGAAGTGGAGTTTCACCCTTGTCACGCCGGTACGTCGCAGGAGCCACCGGGCCAGGAGCAGATCCAGGAAGAGCTCCTCCCCCCCGTTGTCCAGCACCAGGTCCACCCGGGAACACTCCTCGATCTTTTCGGAAGCCCTGTCCCGGTGGTCCGTGAGCAGCTCCGAGGCGGAGTCGGAGGAGTAGTAGGAGGCGTTCTGGCTCAGGTCGGCCCGGTTGCCCATCAGGTTGATCAGGCAGATCTCCGAAAAGGAATCCAGGTCCCCGGACTCCCCCAGATAGCGGGAAAACCTATCCAGCCCCTTCCGGGTTTCCCCCTCCTTTTTGTAAAGGAAGTAATCAAACCGGTTGGAGAAGAAACCGCAGGCCTCGGAGATTCTGTGATAGAGGTAGTTTTCGATAAAGAGAAAGGGGGCGTCCAGCCAGCGGTAGGAGGGATTATTCTCCAGGGCCCCGTTGATGTCGCCGGCGAAGGGATAGTCCGCCCCCAGGGGGCTCAGTTTTCCCCCGGAGAGGGATCGGCGCAGCTCCCCCAGCCTCTTCTCCAAATCCCCGGGGAACCGATTGCCCGCCATGAGGTCATCCAGAATAGCGGGTACCCTGTTGATGATGGTGAACCGGGCGAAGGAGCCCTCCTTTGATGTCATAATCTCTTCGGCCATGAATCTCCCCCCATGGCTCCCGAGTATACAGGAAACGGGGTAGGGGATCTATGTGGAGGGAAGGATTATCTGTGCTATAATAAACGGTAATCACCATCGGGAACAGGAGGTAGTCGGTATGAACCGTCCGGAGGATTTCTTCAGCCTTTACAAGGATGCCCTGCTGCGGAAAGACGGGGCGCAGATGAAGGGCTTGTACCATGAGGATATTACCATGTTCGATCTTTGGGATGATTTCTCCCTCCGGGGAGAGAGCGCCGTGGGAGCCATGATCGACGGTTGGTTTGATTCCATCGCCGATGAGAGGGTGGATGTGGACTTTTCCGATCTACAGGTCATCGGCGACGGGGACGCGGCCTTTGGAAACGGATATACGGAGTTCAAGGCCTATGACGGGGAGGGGCAGGTCCTGCGCCGGATGAGGGAGAGGATCACCGTCTGCCTTATCCGTGAGGGGGAGCGCTGGTACGTTGTGAATCAGCATACCTCCGTTCCCATCAAACTGGAGACGGGAAAGGGGATATTCCGATGAACCATCCGGAACTGACCGCCCAGGCCCTGTCCCTTCTGCGGAGGGGGGACAATTTCCAGTGGTATTTCATCCCCCTCTTCGCCTTCGCCGTCTATGTCTACGCCGTGGAGATTAAGAACAGGAACGGCAGAGCCGTCGCCGCCGGCCTGGCCCTCTACGCCACCCACTGGCTTTACGAGATCGGGAACGCCCTGATCCAGCACTTTTCCGGGCACGCCCTGTGGACCGTGCCAGGGGGAACCTGCTTTCTCCTGCTCGTCGGGGTGGGCTGGGAGCTCTCCATGATGTTCGCCGTCTCCGGGGTCATCTTCTCCAAGCTGCTCCCCGAGGACCGGCACATGAAAATCCTGGGGATCAATAACCGGGTGGTCATCGCCCTGGCCAATGCGGCCTTCTTCTCCCTCTTCGAGATCTTTCTGGCCAGGACCCCCGCCTTTCTCTGGGTCTATCCCTGGTGGGGGGCCTTTCCTGTATTCGTCACCGTGTACGTCCCCTTCTTCCTCATGTGCAACTTCGCCTACGACTGGAGTCCCCGGGTGCAGGTCCGGGTTATCGGGACCCTGGCCGCGGTGGATGCCCTGGCCATGGTTCTCTTCGCGGGAATCCTCAAGTGGATCTGAAGGGCGGCGCCAGGGCGTATACCCCCAGACCGATGAGGATGGCCCCCAGGACGGCGTTGACAATTCTGAGAGCCCTTCCGCCCTTGATCAGGCTGTTCATACGTGATCCGAAATAGGACCAGGAGGAGATGGACAGATAGCAGATCGCGAAGTAAAGAGCGGTAAACAGGAAAAGGGCACGGGGGGAGCCTTTCAAGTCGAAAAGGGATATTCCCGATAGACAGGCGATCCATGCTTTGGGATTAAGCCATTGCATGAGAAAGCCCTTGTAAAACCCGGGACGGCTCCTCTCCTCCGCGCCGATTTCCCCCTTGGACCGGAGTATCCCCAGTCCCATATACATGATATATCCCGCGCCCATGTAACGCAGGATCCCGTAGAGGCCCGGCAGCAGGCTGAAAAGGGCCGATGCCCCGGCACCCACAGAAAGGAGCAGGAGGCAGAATCCCGCGGTCGCCCCGGTGACAAAGGGAAAGGTTTTCGGGAATCCGTAGCTAATACCGGAAGAGAGAGTGGCCACATTCACCGGGCCGGGGGTGATAGACATGGATAGGGCGAAAAGGGCCATTGCCAATATATTCATAGCTTTTATACTCCTTGTAATAATCGGGTTATACGAATAATATGAAAATCCGGGGAAATCGGCCAATTGGAATTTCGAATCATTCCCATAGGGAAGGCTTATCGGGGGAAGGGAATGGATCTGTTTAAGTTAAGGATCTTCATAGAAATAGGGGAATCGGGAAATCTGACCCGGGCCTCGCGAAACCTCAATATCAGCCAGCCCGCCATGAGTGCCCAGCTCAAATCCCTGGAGGATTCTCTCGGGTACAGCCTGTTCCACAGAAGTTCCCGGGGCATGGATCTGACCGAGCAGGGAGTGCTTCTCATGGACTATGCCCGGGATGCTATCCGATCCGCCGCAAATTTCGATGACATGGCCCGTACCCTGGGGAAGGGAAAGGAGACGGTATACCTGGGGCTGAACACCGATTCCGACGTGCTTCGGATAGACGAGCTGCTGCCGGCCCTTTCCGGGGAGGGGGAGCCTCCGGTTATATACAATCTCCTCCAGACGAGGAGCGAAGATTTTGAGGCGAGTATTCTCGCCCGGAAAATCCAGGGGGGCTTTTTCTACGGGACCTGTGGAACCCGGGATATCGGTGTCATCCCCCTGAGGGACATCCCCATACACGCCGTTCTGCCCGAAGCGTGGTCGGTCCCTCATGATTTCCCGGGGGATCTTCCCGGCCTCGCCAAATATCCCTGGATCTGGACCAGTGAGAACTGCCCCTTTTCCCAAACCGTTACGGCCTATTTTTCACGGAATGGATACTCTCCGGAAAGAATCCTCTATATCGACGATGAGGTGCTTATAGGTTCCCTCGTGGAAAGGGAAGTGGGCTGTTCTTTCCTGGCGGAACCGATTGCCCTTATCCACGGGGAGCGCAAAAGGATAAGGACCTTCCCCATTCCCGGCTTGACGGTCAGTCTCAATTTCGGATACGGGAAGGAGTGGATTGACCATACCCCCATGGGGGAGCTGGTGGAACGGGTAAGGATGATCTGGGGGGTGATTGAAGGATGAATCTCTCCATAAACGCGGAGGATCCCGGCGGCCTGGGGATTCGCCCAGTCCTGCGGGCGGCTAGGCGCGCCTTTCCCCGCAGTACCGCTTCAGCCGGGTCACCCGGGGGTCGTAAAGTTTCTCCACGGCCCTTTCTATCTCTTCCCGGAAATCCTTGCGGTCCCCTTCTCCCGCGTTCAGGATGACATCCTCCAGCTCGTTGGGTCCGAAGCTGAACCGGCCCGCCACGATACCGATGATCTCTCCCTTTTTCATGATGTAATGGAGCGTTTTGTAGGGGGAGGGATCGAAACGCCTCTTCAGTTCCTCCTCGCGGCAGCGCACCAGGTAGTCGTTCAGATCCAGAACATAGGTCTTGTCGGGAATTTCCTCCCCGCAGGAGGCGATCTCCTCCCCGTCGGCGGCCAGGATATAGCCCTTCTTCCCGCCCATCTCCCCTTCGGCGAGCACTCCCT
>QKAI01000234.1 GCA_003246505.1 Spirochaetaceae bacterium
AATCTTCCCCCGGAAGGCACTCTCGCCTATGATCTCCTATCCCGGGCCATGAAAGACTTTCCCGTCGTCGCCGTGAAGGGTTTGAAGGATTTCCGCCGGAAAGGTTTCACCGAATCTCAATCCCCTATTCAGCGGGTGTGGAGGAGAAAGACCCGGTTCTCGTCGGAGAAGATTGGTTCCGATTTCTTTCTCCATCTTCTCTTTTTCTCGGGGGATCTGCTGGAAGTGTCCCATATGACGGTTCTCCTGCTGTTTCTGGGGATTATCCCCCATGGAACAACCATAGGGGAATTTCAGGGTAGGGAATATCTGTCCTCCCGAATCGGAGAATCATTGAGGGAGAATCTTTATTCACACATTCCCGAAGCCCCTCTTGTTCATTCCATGAGCCTGTCGGTACTAAGGGACAGGCCACTGGCGATCCTGATGTAGGCGGGGCGGAATCGGCCCCAAGGAAACTCAGAAATATATGAAGGATGAAGAAATCCGCTGGCCGGAGATCCCCCGCTTCCCCGAGGATGCCTTCAGGGGGACATCAAAATACTATGCGGACCATCGCCCCCCCTACCCTATGGCACTTCTTTCCGATCTCCTTGAGAAAGGGAGGGGAAGAAACGATTCAAGGTTGCTTGATCTCGGATGCGGTCCCGGCCGTGTCACCCTTCCCCTGGCGCCCTATTTCAAAGAGATCTGGGCCGTGGATCCGGAAAGGGAGATGTTGGAAGAGGGGATGGTTAGAACTCCCGAGCCGTATAGAAGTAAAATTCATTGGATTCACAGCACAGCGGAAGCTGTGGACCTTGAGCGGAAAAGGTTTCAACTGATAACCATAGGAGAGGCGTTCCACCGGATGGATCAGCGCCTGGTCGCTCAGAATTCCAGGGATTGGCTCGTCCCCGGAGGCCGCATTGCGATTATCGGCTATAAACATTTCTGGAATTATTCGGAAGGCTGGAAGCAGAGGGTCAATGTCGTTCTGGATCGATACGGAGGGCATCAAGTCAGGAAGAATCGAATCGGCCCTCTATCTCCCATGTCCTTTGAGGAAGTGCTTGAGGCGGTTGGTTTTATTGATGTGAATCAGCGGGAATACGAAGAATCCCGATCCTGGAGTGAAGATGAAATCATGGGTTATCTTTTCTCTGTCTCCACTTTCTCAAAAAGAAAACTGGGGGACCGGGCCGGGTCCTTTGAAGAGGAAGTTCGAGGGGCTTTGCGGATCGTGGGAGAGGGAAAATACGAGGAGAAGGCCCTGTTTCAATGCCTTGTGGCAAAGGCGCCCCTATAACTGCGGGTTTTTCCGATGAATCAAACCACTGGAATATTCCAATAAACCGGGAATTCTGGCATTAATGAACGGATATGATATAATTAATCACTGTTCAGGAGAGGGGAGGTTTGGAATCTTCTCGAATCCAGGCAGAATAAGTATGAAATCACGGGGGAGAGGGAAATGGCGGATACATTCTCTGAGGTCAAGCTTTTTCAGGTAAAACCGGACAGGCTGGAGGAATTTGAAGAATTAATCTCCACAATGGCAAGGGAACAGGCAAAGCGGTCAGGTTCCCTGTCAATCAAATATATGAAAAGGTTTTATACCATGGACGGGTTGATAGAGGAAGGGCTGCCCCCCCGGCGGTTAACGAAAATTATCAGATCCGTGAAATACTACTCCTATTGGGAGTTTGATACAAAGGAGAATTACGGAAAAGCCACGGGTTGGCTCTTCGAGCAGTATGGCCGGGAGATTATGAAACTGCTCATCATGCCCTTTGATATAAACTGCGGCGAAACAATAGGGGAAAGGGAACCGGTATGAAAATGATTCTGGAGACGGAAAGACTCTATCTCAGGGAGTTGATACCGGAGGACAGTGATGAACTGGCGAAAATACTAAGCGATCCTGCGTCTATGAAATACTACCCCTCCCCTTTCAGCAGAAAGCAAGTGGAGGATTGGATCGGATGGAACAGGGAGAACTACAGGAAATTCGGCCATGGCCTCTGGGCGGTTATCCTGAAGGGGGAAGATGTGTTTCTCGGCGATTGCGGCATAACAATGCAGGAAATTGAGGGGGAAACGGTGCCCGAACTTGGCTATCATATCAAAGGGGAGTATGGAAACAGGGGTTATGCCACGGAGGCGGCCGGAGCCTGCCTGGAATACGCCTTCCAAAGGCTGGATTATCCTGTTCTCTATACCTACACGAAGCATGATAACAAACCCTCCATCCGGGTGGCGGAAAAAAACGGTATGGAATTCGTCAAATATTTTGAGAAACAGCTTATGGGCGAAACGGTGAAGGAGGTCCTCTACCGCAAATGCCGCCGGGAAGCCTAGGGGGATTTATCCCTGTTGGCTATGCCGTCGAGTCTCAGCAGGGAGGACTCATCCCTGTGAGGCCCCGTCGTCCGGGTTACTTCAATTTCCGGCCCCTTGATAATGACCTGTGCCAGGGCCCGGGCATGTCCCGTCCCCAGCTGGTACTCCTCCTTGAGCCAATCCAGAATCTCCCCGTGTTTCGTGAGATTCTTAGCTTTGGCCTCGGCCACCAGATCTTCCGGGATCTTTCCCGTTTTTTTTTCTATAGCATCAAGATATGCTTGGAATGACATATTTCTTTCTCCCTTCAGAGGATTATCTCTACCATAAATGTAGTATTATACCCGTCCCCGGTCAAGAAAAATACCCCCTCCCCGCAGTAGGAGCCGGTAGGTATGGCACAGGGCCCCGGAATAGGATAAGCTTAAGGGGAAAAGGAAAGGGAGGGTGTACTATTGACTTATTCCGGATCCTGTCTCTGCGCGGGAATACAGTATGAAATCAGCGGTGAATTCGAGAGTTTCTTCTTCTGCCATTGCCGGTTCTGCCGAAAGGATACCGGATCGGCCCATGCGGCCAATCTCTTTTCCTCGACGGCGGAACTGCGCTGGCTGAAGGGCGGGGACAGGGTGAGGACCTACGACCACGAGAATTCCGGGCACATCAAGAGTTTCTGCCCCGACTGCGGTTCCGCCCTGCCCAACCTACAGAGGGGGGGATCCCTTCTCATGGTGCCCGCGGGGAGTCTGGATTCGGATCTGGAAGTGGTTCCCAACGGGCATATCTACCTGAGCCAGAAGGCGAATTGGGATCATCGGTTGGAGGATCTCCCCCGTTATGGGACTTTGCCCGGGGAGGATCGGCCTTGATAAGAAACCTGATCTGGGATTTCGACGGGACCCTCTTTGATACCTATACCGCCCAGGTCGCCCTGCTGGCGAAGATCCTCTCCGATGATTACGGGATCGCCCTGGGAGAGCAAAGGATCCGTGACATGACCTCCCGAAGCCTGGGATTCGCCCTGGGTGAACTGGCCGCTCTGGCAGGAAAGGGGGTTGATGAAGTGAAGGATCGATTTATCCGGACCTACTCGGCCATGCCCCTGGAGCGGGAGTATCCCTACCCCGGCGCCCGGGAGGTTTGCACGGCGGTCCTTCGGTCGGGGGGAGTGAATATGATCAATACCCACCGGGGAAGTGAACGCCTGGGCCTGCTCCTGAAAATGTACGGAATGGAGGATCTCTTCGCGGACAGGATAACCGCGGAGAATGGGTTTCCCCGCAAGCCGGACCCCGCCTCTTTCCAGGCTCTCTTGGAGAGGAACGGCCTGGAGAGGGAGGAAACCCTTGTCATCGGCGACAGGGAACTGGATATTCTGGGGGGAAGGAATGCCGGAATGGCTACCTATTTCTTCAACTCCAACCGGATCGATCCTATTCCCTTTCCGAGTGATTACATTGGTGACAGTCTGGAGGGAATCTTTTGTTTAATAGGAAAGGGGGAGATGAATTGACGAATGCAGGAAGAATGAATGTGCTCATACCGCTCATCGCGGTTCTGGCCCTGGCCGCTTCCGCGGGGGGGCTTGTGCTCTTTGAGACGGAAGCTCCCCCTTCCCTGGTTTCGGCCCGGGGGGAGACGGTTCTCCTGGACGGCCGGGGGCTCTACGCCTACGATTCGGTCTCCTTTGCCTCCCAGGGGCGGGCCCAGGACGGGGTGACCCTGGTCGCGGGCGTGCCCCTGCTGCTCCTCTCCTTTTATTTTTACCGGAAAGGGAGCGGCCGGGGTTCTGTCATTATGACAGGGACGGTGGGCTACCTGCTCTATACCTACGCCTCTTACAGCTTCATCGTCACCTTCAATCCCTTCTTCCTCGTTTACACAGCCCTCTTCGGCCTCTCCCTCTTCGCCTTTATTCTGCTCATGCAGGATCTGGCCCGGTCGGATCTGGCGGAGAAGATGGCCCCCCGCTTTCCCCGGATGGCCGTCGCCCCCTTTCTCTTTGCGGTGGGTCTCCTCATCCTGCTCATGTGGCTGGGGAGAATCCTGCCCGCCCTGACAACCGGGGGTATCCCCTTCGGGCTGGAACACTACTCCACCCTGGGAATTCAGGTCCTGGATCTGGGCATTGTCGTTCCCCTCTGCTTCATGACCTCCCTGCTTCTGTTCCGGAGGAAGAGATGGGGGTACCTCCTGTCGGTGGTGGTGGTGATGAAAGCCCTGACCCTTCTGCTGGCCATACTGGCCATGATGCTCATCCAGTACCTGGCCGGAGTTGACCAGAATCCGGGGGAGATGTTGGTTTTCATCCTGATAACCGCCGCCGAAGCGGGCCTGCTTATTCCGGTTATCCGCTCGGTTCCCCGAACTTGATTATCCTGGGGAATAGTTATATATTATATTACATATATAGAGAGGTCGATAATGAATACAGGCTATTCCTTTTACAGATATTTTCTTGATCCCCTGCTTCGTTCCCTCCGGACCCGGGTATTCCATGCTGTCCCGAATGGGGTGTCCCTCCTGGAAGTGGCCTCCGGCACGGGGGACATGGGATTCCGGCTGGCCTCCAAGCTCTCCCGGTATACCGGAGTGGACAGGAGCGAGTCCATGGCGATGGGAAGCGGGGAACGTCTTTCCCGAAAGCGGGACGGGGGCCATATGGAATTCCTTAACCGGGACGGGGCCAGGCTTTCCGGGGTGGACAGCAAATCCTATGATATGGCCATGATAAGCCTTGCCCTCCATGAGATGCCCGCCGCCAGCCGCCTCCCCGTGCTCAGGGAGATGATGCGCTGCGCCCGGGAGCTTCTGCTGGTGGACTATGCCTCTCCCCTGCCCCGAAGCCCGAAGGGGCGCATCCTCCACCTGGCCGAGTTTCTCGCCGGGGGGGATCACTACCGGGGCTTCCTGGACTATCAGGAACGGGGCGGACTGGACGCACTCATGAAGGAAGCCGGTCTGATACCCCTGGGGGAGGACGCCGCCATCGGGGGGGGAATCCGCATCGTCCGGGCCTGGCCCCTTTTGGACTTTACCGGTTAATTTCTTTTTTTCTGGTTTCCCTTCCCCCCGGTTTATATATTATATAAAAACCAGTCTTTAAAGGAAGGTTTATGAAAATAACAATAGAGACAACGATAAAAGCACCCCTTGCCCGTGTCTGGCAGGCCTATATTACCCCGGCCGACATTATTCACTGGAACTTTGCCTCCGACGACTGGTGCTGCCCCCGGGCGGAGAATGATTTCCGCGTCGACGGAAAGTACCGGGCCCGCATGGAAGCGAAGGACGGAAGCTTCGGTTTTGATTTTGAGGCGACCTATCGGGAAATCGTCGATCTGGAGCGTTTCACCTATGTCCTGGACGACGGCCGGGAGGTGGATGCCCGCTTCGAAGGGAGGGAGGGAAATACGAAGGTGACCGTCACCTTCGACGGGGAGGAGATGAACTCCG
>QKAI01000426.1 GCA_003246505.1 Spirochaetaceae bacterium
TAGCTATAAGTATCTAATCAAAAATAACTTATATGCCTTTTTACCTTTTCGTATATCCCCGTGTTCTTTTGTGTATTTCATACGTAGTTGTATCTCTTGAACCTATTTTTTACATTCCCGTCTCCCGGGAAAAGGGGATTAGGGTCTTTTAAGGATGAGATAAATACCCGCTGCGGCCATGACGCCACCCCCGGTCCTGTTGATGAGGTTTCTTCCCCCGGGCCCTTTCATCCGCTGCCCCAGGGAATCGGCCAGACGGGCGTAACAGAACATGACGCTTCCCAGAATAAGGACGACGAGGGTGACGATGAGGAGACCGTCGGCAGGGGTAAGGCGGGAGAGGTCCGCGAAGGTGGGCAGAAATCCGCAGTAAAAGAGTATGGCCTTGGGATTGGAGAGGGTGATGAGGAGACCGTTCATATACCGGGCGAT
Organism: Spirochaetaceae bacterium; assembly: GCA_003246505.1. Lineage (GTDB taxonomy): Bacteria > Spirochaetota > Spirochaetia > DSM-2461 > DSM-2461 > SZUA-368. The sequence continues at coordinate 433 of QKAI01000426.1, forward strand.
GGCCCGGGAGGGGGTTCGGCCCCGGTTTGACTCCTCCCCTTCCCCCTCCCGGCTGAGCAGGCCCCTTATCCCTATGAAGACGAGATAGAGGCCTCCGGCCAGACGGACGAGGGTGAAGAGGCTGCCCATATTCCGGGCCAGATAGGTCAGGCCGAAGACGGCGAAGAGAAGATAGACCAGGTCCCCTGTGACGATGCCGGCTATCATGATCAGGGTTTTGCGCCAGCCCGCCCCCAGGGAACTGCCCACCACCGCCAGGACGCCCGGCCCGGGGGAGGCGGCGAGCAGGGTCATGGCCAGGGAGAACCCGGCGGCGGAGGCGAGTGTCACGATCTTTCCCTGTCAGGAGATGGCATGGATCTGCTTGAGGAATTTGCGGGTGCGCTCGTTCTCGGGCTCGGAGAAGAATTTTTCCGGGCTCTGGCTCTCCACAATCTTTCCCTCATCCATGAAGATGACCTGGTCGGCCACCCGCCGGGCGAATCCCATTTCATGGGTCACGCAGAGCATGGTCATGCCCTCTTCGGCCAGCTTGACCATGACGTCCAGTACCTCGTTGACCATCTCCGGGTCCAGGGCGCTGGTGGGTTCGTCGAAGAGCATGATCTTGGGCTGCATGCAGAGGCTCCGGGCGATGGCCGCCCTCTGCTGCTGCCCCCCGGAGAGCTGGCTCGGAAATTTCAGGGCGTGCTCGGCGATGTTGACCCGCTTCAGGTATTTCCAGGCGATCTTCTCCGCATCCCTCTGGGACATCTTCCGGATCCATATGGGGGCCAGGGTCAGATTCTGCAGAATGGTGAGGTGGGGGAACAGGTTAAAGCTCTGGAAAACCATGCCCACCTCCCGGCGGATGAGGGAGACGTCCTTCGTGTTTTCGGTCAGCTCGTGACCCATCACCACGATATCCCCCTTCTGATGCTTCTCCAGACGGTTGATGCACCGTATCAGGGTGGACTTCCCCGAACCGGAGGGACCGCAGATAACGATCTTCTCCCCCCTGTTGACGGTCAGATTCACATCGATGAGAACATGGAAGTCATCGTACCACTTATTCAGATCCTTGATTTCTATAATGGGCGCCTCGGCGGTATTTGCCGGTGCCTCGGATGTTTTTTCTTCTGCTGCGGTCATGCTTTTACTCCTGTTGCGGGAAGGGTGTTCACCTTCACTTCGATTTTATATGTCAGCCGGGAAATGGCGAAACAGATCACCCAGTAGACGAGGCCGGCGAAAATCAGCCCCTCCGGTTCCATGCCCAGCCAGTTGCTGTCGCTGGCCAGGGGCTTGACGATGCCCAGAAGGTCGAACATGCCGATGATCAGGACCAGGGTGGTGTCCTTGATGAAGGAAATGGAAATCCCGCCGATGTTGGCTATGGTGATCTTGAGAACCTGGGGCATGATGATCAGATACTGCTGGAGGCCGAATTTGAATCCCAGGGAATCGGCCGCCTCGTACTGTCCCTCGGGAACGGCCTGCAGCCCGCCCCGTATGACCTCGGCCAGGTAGGCGGACTGGAAGAAGGTCATGCCTATGACGACCCGGATGATCTTGTCGATCGCCACGCCGGAGGGGAGGAAAAAGGGAACCACCACCGATGACATGAACAGGATGGTGATGAGGGGTATCCCCCGGAAGAACTCGATGTAAACCGTGCTGAGGATGCGGATGATCCTCTGCTCGCTCCGTCTCCCCAGGGCCAGCAGGATGCCGATGGGAAAGGAGTAGAGAAGGCCCAGGGCGGAAAGGATGAAGGTCAGGGTCAGCCCCCCCCAGTTATTGGTGGATACCTTTTCAAGCCCCAATCCCCCGGCCAGAAACAGGCCGATGACGAAGGGCCAGAGGACCATGTGGGCCACGAAGACGAGCACCTTGTGGGAGACACGCTTCATGAAATAGGGAACGAAGGAAGCCCCCATGAGCACCAGGGTGACAAGGATTCTCCAGATGTGCTGCTTGGGATAGAAGCCGAAAAGGAAGAACCGGAATTTCTTGATGATGAAAGCCCAGGTGGCGCCGCCGGGCCGGGCCACTTCGCTCGTCTCCCCTGTCCATACGGCATGGATGAAGGCCCAGTTGACGAACCAGATGGCGACTTTGGCCAGAAGGAAGATCATCACCAGTGACAGAACGGCATTAACCGGGGTATTGAAATAGTCGTGGCGTATGGATTTAATACGGCCGTACAATTTGTTATTCAACGGGGATATCCTCCTTGCTGATCAGGTCTCCCTTTCTGTCAATGATAGAGCTGTTATACCAGTTCATCAGAAGGGACGTCACCAGGCTTATGGAGAGGTAGGTCACCATGACCAGGGCCATGACTTCCAGGGCCCGGCCTGTCTGGTTCAGGGTGGTGCCGGCGAAAACGGCGGTCAGATCGGGATAGGCCACGGCCATGCCCAGGGAGGTATTCTTAATGATGTTCAGGTACTGGTTGGTTACCGGGGGGATCATGGTCCTCATGGCCTGGGGTATGATGATGAGCTGCAGGCGCCGGTAGGAGGGGAAGCCCAGGCTCTTGGCCGCCTCCAGCTGTCCCTTGGGAACGGCCAGGATGGAGCTTCGCACAATTTCCGAGATATAGGTGGACGTATAGGTAGCCATGGCGACGACGACGGAAAAGAGTTCCGGCCGTATGGTCATGCCCGAGGAAAACTTGAATTTGGTGATCTGGGGCAGGACCATGCTGTAGGGCTTGAAAAGCCAGGCGTAGGCCACGGGCACCAGCACCAGCAGAACCTGCCAGGGCCAGAGCCTTTTGTGAATCCCCCTCAGGACCATCTGCTTTTTGATGATGCCCACGTAGATGACGGCGCAGAGGCTGATGAAAGTTATGATGTGAAAGGGGATGGAATTGTCCTGGGGGACGAAGGAGGGGATGGTTATGCCCCTTACATTAATGTAGAGCCACTCCCCCAGCTTAAAGGACTCCTTGAAGGGGGGAAGGACGTTGAGGAACACCACCTGATACCAGAAAAGGACGTGGAGCAGGGGGGGAATGTTCCGCAGCAATTCAACGTAAAAAAGCGCCGTCTGACTCATTAATTTATTCGAAGAGAGGCGCATGAGGCCTACCACGAACCCCAGAAGGGTGGCGAGGATGATGCTAATGACCGAAGCGAGGAGCGTGTTGAGAAGCCCGACGACAAAGGTTCTTCCGAAGGTGTCCGCCTCGGTATAGGGGATGAGGGTCTGGCTGATGGAAAAGCCCGCCGTATCGTCCATGAACCCGTAGCCTATCTCTATGTTTCTCTGGGAGATGTTCCGGATGTAATTGAATCCGAAGTAGGCGAACATGAGCAGGATGAGGAGAATCAACCCTGTCTGCGCCGTCAGATTCCTGATTTTTGTTCTGTTCATTGTTATTGACCTGTTGCTGAGGTTTTTTAAAAAAAGCGACTGCCGGAATAGACCCTATTCCGGCAGTCGGAATTATTTATGAAAGATCCCTGTCTTAGCGGATGGGCATGCCGTACTGCAGACCCCCGTCGGTCCAGAGCGCGTTGTAGCCCCGGGCGATGTTCAGGGGGGAGCCGCTTCCCAGGTTTCTGTCGAAGCTCTCGCCGTAGTTGCCCACGCTCTTGATGATCGAGTAGCCCGCGTCGCTTCCGAGGCCAAAGCCTTCCCAGACGCCGCCCTCGACGCCGAGCATTCTCTTGACGTTGGGGTTGTCGCTGGAGGCTTTCATCTCATCCACGTTGGCGGAAGTGACGCCGTACTCCTCGGCGTTGAGCATGGTCATGAAGGACCAGGTTACGATGTCGAACCACTGGTCGTCCCCTTCGCGAACGACGGGCCCCAGGGGCTCCTTGGAGATCAGCTCGGGGATCAGGTCGAATTTTTCCGGTTCCTTGAACTTGGTTCTCAGGGCGTAAAGCTGGGAGGAGTCGGAGGTGACCGCGTCGGCCCGGCCCGCTTCCAGAGCGGCGGCAGCCTGCTCGTTGGCTTCGAAGGTGATGAGTTCCAGCTCCATGCCGTTCTTTCTGAAGTAGTCGGAAAGGTTCAGCTCCGTGGTGGTTCCCGCCTGTACGGCGATGGTGGCCCCGTCAAGATCGGCCAGAGTCTTGATGCCCGAATCCTTGGCGACCATGAAGCCCTGCCCGTCGTAGTAGTTGACCCCGGCGAAGTTCACGCCCAGTTCGGCGTCTCTTGTAGCGGTCCAGGTGGTAACCCGGCAGAGAAGATCGATCTCGCCGGACTGGAGGGCGGTGAATCTCTCTTTGGCGCTGAGGGGGCGGCACTCAACCGCATCAGCATCGCCGAGAACGGCGGCGGCAACGGCCCGTCCCAGATCCACGTCAAAGCCCTGCCATACCCCTTCGCTGTCGGGAGCGGAGTATCCGGGAACGCCGGCGGTAACGCCGAGGATCAGCTTGCCTCTCTGCTTGACAAGATCCAGGGTGCTGGCCTTGGATTCGGCGGGAGCGGCGGCGGCCGTTTCCGTTGCGGCAGCGGTATCCCCGGAGCCGCAGGATACAAAAGCGAGGGACAGCAACGCTACGATAAGTGCTGCTGCAGAAAGTTTAAAGGTTGCTTTCATTGACATATTTCTCTCCATGAAATGTTTTCCCATATTCTTGCAAGAATTATGCCATAGGCTGTTTTTCCGATTTATCCTTCCCATATCCTATTTATTTCGTAGTCTTCTTACATTCGGGTGAGAGTTTTTCGTATTTCCTACAAATCGGTACCTCTTCTTTTCCTGATCGTAAGAAACCGGTTGACCTCCCACAGAGGCAGCTGCTATCCTTTTTTTTATGAAGCAGGAACGGCTCTTGGGAATCCTCGTAACAATAATCCGGGAGAAGGAAGTGACCGCCCCCCGTCTGGCGGAGCTGTTCGAGGTCTCCCGGCGGACGATTAACCGGGATGTGGAATCCCTCTGCCTGGCGGGCATTCCCCTCATTACGCGGCAGGGGAAGGGGGGCGGCATAACTCTCCCCGAGGGCTTCATTCTGGAAGAAGCCAGCTTTCCCCCCGAGGTGATCCCCCGCCTGGCCGAGGGGTGGAACGCCCTGAGGGATCTCTACCCGGATCAGGAAATTCTCCCGCCCCTGACCCGCCAGGCCGACAGGGAGGGGGGGGAACTCCTTTCCGTGGATCTGAAATCCTTTTACGGCGACAGCATTATCACAAAGATAACCCTGATCCGCCAGGCCATGGGGGAAGGCCGGGATCTGCGCTTCACCTACTACGGCAGGAACGGCAGGGAGGAGAAGAAAATCCGTCCCCTGAGGATTCTTTACCGGTGGAGCGCCTGGTATGTGAGGGGATACTGCCGGGAAAGGGAGGAGTTCCGCCTGTACAAACTCCAAAGGCTCTGGGATCCCGCC
>QKAI01000526.1 GCA_003246505.1 Spirochaetaceae bacterium
GAGGGCCTTCTCCGAGGAGTACCGCACGGGCAGCTACGAGATCCTCATGACCCTTCCCTTCTCCCGGGCCGAGGTCGTCCTGGGCAAGTTCCTTTCCGCCCTGGCCATGGCCCTGGTCATGATAGCCCCCACCCTGCTCTACCCCCTCTCCGTGGGCGCCACCGGGGAGCTGGACATGGGGCCCGTGGCCGGCGGATTCGCGGGAGCCCTTCTTCTGGCCGCCGCCTACACCGCCATCGGCCTCTTCGCCTCCTCCCTTACGGGGAACCAGGTGGTGGCCTTCATCATAAGCGTGGCCATCAACTTCTTTCTCTATATCCTGGGCAGCATCCTCTCCCTGGTGCCCCCCTTTCTGGTGGGGATTCTCCAGTTCTTCAGCTCCAGCTACCACTTCGACAGCATCGCCAAGGGGGTGATCGACTCCCGGGACATCGTTTACTTCCTGAGCCTGACCGCCGTGGCCCTCTATCTGACCCACTTCGTTCACCGGGAAAAACATTAGGGGAGCAACCATGAAAGCAAAACAGCAAAATATCCTGAATCTTATCCTGTTTCTGGCCCTGGTTCTGGTCATCAATCTGGTTTCCCGGACCCTCTTCTTTCGCCTTGACCTGACCGGGAACAGCCTCTACACCCTTTCCGAGGCGTCCCGGAATGTCATTTCCGATCTGCGCGATCCCCTGACCCTGCGCTTCTTCCTCTCCGAAAATCTGCCCCAGCCCTACAACAATCTGGAGCAGGAGGTGCGGGATCTTATGGGGGAGTACTCCCAGAGGGGCAACCGCAACTTCAACTACGAGATAGTCCGCCTGGACGGAAAGGGGGAGAAAACCGACTCCTCAGGAGAGCTCCTCACGGACAAGGCGGCCCGCTACGGCATCCAGCCGGTGAGCGTGCAGGCCGTGGGGGACAACGAGTTGAGCCTGGTCAACGTCTACATGGGCATGGTCGTTCTCCAGGGTGACATGTCGGAACGGGTGAACAATCTGGGCCAGGAGGCGAATCTGGAGTACGGGATTACCGGGGTCATACAGAAAATCTCCTCCAAGACCAGCGCCCTCCTCTCCCTGGACGGGGACATCGGGGTCAAGCTGATCTTTTCCTCCGGCCTGAACCGCCTGGGGGAGGAGATCTCCACCTATCCCGAGGAGATCAAAACGGTGGTGGAGGGATTGGAAAGCGAGTATTACGGCAGACTCGCCTTCTCCCTTGTGGATCCCTCCACGGACAGGGTGGACCTGAGCCGCTACGGCCTGAGCAAGCTGAGCCTGGGCAACGGCGGGGGGGAGAACCTTTACGCCGCCCTGGTGGTGGAGAAGGGGGAGCTCTTCAGCAAGACAGAACTGATCAGCCGGGGGCTTCTGGGCAATACCCTCAAGGAGCCCGACTCCCTGACCGAGGGGATTCAGCAGATGGCCGACCGCCTCCTGGGTGTTCAGGAAACCCTGGGATACCTTTCGGATCACGGGGCCCCCTCCCTCTACGGGAACTACTACCAGCAGGATCGGACGGCCCTGCAGAACTTCTCCCAGCTCCTCTCTTCGGAGTACTCCCTCCGGCCGGTCACCCTGGACACCCTCCCCGAGGGGCTCAAGACCCTCATCATCGCCGGGGTGACCGAACCCTTCACCGACTACGAGCTCTACCGGATCGACCAGTTTCTCATGGCCGGCGGTTCCCTGGCCCTCTTCCTGGATCCCTATACGGAGGAGCAGGACCAGCAGATGGCCTACTACGGGGCGCCCCCCAGCTACGCGCCGGTGGACACGGGACTTGAGAAACTGCTCTCCCGCTACGGGGTGAACATCCGCAGGAGCTACCTCCTGGATGAGGCCTGCTATGTCTCCCGTAGGCAGCAGAACGACGGAAGCTATTCGGAAACGAAACTCTATTTCGCCCCTCTGATCGACAACGGGAACATCAACACGGACGTGCCCTGGATGGCCAACCTCAAAGGGCTTATCATGCTGGACATGGCCCCCCTGGAAGTTCTACCCGCCGAGGGCGGCGGCGATGTGCAGGTTCTCTTCTCCTCCAGCGCCGACGCCTGGGAGATGAAGGACAACATCAATCTGGATCCCCGGATGATCACTCCCCCGGGGAAGGAACAACGGGGGCAGTATCCCCTGGCTGTCCATCTCTCCGGACCCTTCCCCAGCTATTTCAAGGGAAAGGAGATCCCCCGGGCACCGGCTCCCGCCGAAGGGGCGGAGGGAGGCGACGCCTCCGGGCAGAGGGTGATCAAGGGGGCCGAAGCCTCGGCCAGCATCATAGAGGAGAACCGGGGGGGACAGATCCTTCTGGTGGGGAGCAGCGCCGTCCTGGGGGACAACATCCTGGACGCCCGGGGCCAGTCATCCAACGCCATGTTCCTCCTTAACAGCATGGACACCCTGAGCGGCAGGGGGGACTACGCCCTCATGCGCAGCAAGGGGCAGGGGTATAATCCCATCGACAGGAACCTCTCCTCGGTCACCAAGAGGGCGATCCAGATTACCAACATCATCCTTCTGCCCCTCCTGGTGATCCTCTTCGGCATACTCATGTGGATTCGCTGGATGGGAAGGAAGAGGAAAATCGAGCTGATGTTCAAAGAGGGAGGCGAGGCATGAACAGGAAATTACTCATCCCCGGCGTGCTGATTCTGGCGGGAATCGTCTACCTGCTGGCAAAGCCGGGGGACCGGATCCATTACGATCTCCCCGAGTGGAAAGCCCCGGACAGGGGAAAGATTTCCCGCATCTCCTACGGAAAGGGGGAGAAAACCGATCTGAGGCTCGAGGAGGGCCAGTGGGTGGTGGGCGCCCCGGCCCGGAGGGCGGACGGGGAGAAGGTGGAGAAGATCCTCGACGCACTGGAGAATCTCAAACCGACCGACCTGGTTTCCCGGTCCGGCTATTACGACAGCTTCCTTCTCGGAGAAACGGCGCGGACCGAAGTCTCCGTGACCGACGGGGAGGGGACGGGGGAATTCTCCTTCGGGAAAAGGGCCTCCTCCTCCCAGGGCACCTACGCCCTTCTCCCCGGAGAGGAGGCGGTCCTCATCATCACGGGGGACTGGAATGCTCTCCTGCCCGCCGATCCGGGGGAGCTGAGGGACAGAACGGTCCTGACCTTTGAGGCGTCGGGATTGAATATACTGGAATTGACCGACCGTGATTCGGGTAAGAAACTAGTTTTCTCAAAGGACGGGGAGGGGAACTGGTTGAAAAACGGGGAAATCTACGGCGACGGAGAGGGGCTTACGAAGAAAATCTCCTCCCTCTCCGGCATCAAATGCCGGAGTTTCGTCTCCGATCCCCTCCCGGAGGGCCCCCCCCGGTGGAAGGCCCTTCTCTCCGTGGAGGGCAGGGAGACCGATTTTTCCGTCTGGGGGGAGAGGGACGGGAGTTTTCTCTGTTCAAGCTCCCAGTCGGAGGATCCCTTCCTCCTCCCCTCCCATACCCTGGACGGACTTTCAGAACTCCTTGAGGAGTAGACTAGAGATTGTCCACCATCTCCTGGAGGGCTGTCTTGACCGTGGAGAATTCGATGCCCGCCTCGGTGCAGTAGTCCCTGACCGCGGTGCCCCGGGCTCCCGGTTCAAGGCCGCCAAGGCCCTGCCTCACCTGGTCTTCGGTCAGTCCCCAGGTGTAGAGGTCGGCGAAGGTGGTCTTCCCCTTTATGGTGGTGTCCAGCGCCTCCTCGTGTTCCGTTTCGGCGACGGCGTCCGTTTCCAGGCGGACCGTTTCCAGGGACACGAGGCGGCTTTCCACCTCCGCCAGGGTCTCCTCGCTCAGGGCGGCTTCCTTCTTAAGGACGCTCAGGGCGGGCTGGGGCAGGGCCGTTTCTTCATCCGGCTCGTAGGGCAGGCCCAGATAGAGGGCCACGAAGTAGCGCAGGCTGTCCGTGCCCACCTCTTTGCCGTCCACGATCCCGTAGACCTCTTCAAAGAGTTTGGCCTGTATCGCCGAGGGATCCTCCTCCCCGGTGAATCCGAAGGCCCGGGCCAGGGAGTCCACGGGAATACCAAAGACATTCTCTATGTCCCCGAAGGAGTAGGATCCCCGGATATCGGCGGGATTGTACTCCCCGGCGAACTCCCCCGTCTCGTATTTGACCGGCGTCTTGGAGCTTTCCGTGGCCCAGTAGCCCGCGGCCATGGTGGACAGGATGCCCACAAGGAAAAAGAGCGGCAGGATAAGGGCTGCCGTTTTTGCGGTGATTTTCATTATTCCGCCTCCCCGGTTTTTGCAGATTTTTCAAAGGAGCCCGTGCGGAACTCCAGAGTTCCCGGTACGGGGCAGACCCCGTCGGTGCTGGTGCATTCGAAGCAGGCGATGCACTGGTGATTGCGGACGGAGCCCGCACCCGAGAGGGGAATGTTCATGGGGCAGGCCCTGTCGCACTTTTTACAGCTTATGCAGGAGGAGCTGTTCCTTTTGAGGGGAATGATCCTGATCAGGTTGAAGAGCCCCAGGACGGCTCCGTAGGGGCAGGCGTATTTGCAGAAGGGCCGCTCCACGAAGAGGGAGAGGGCCAGGGTGACCCCCAGGGCTATGAAACCGCTGACCGCCACTTCCCCCGTCCAGAACTGGAAAAGGGCGTAGTAGGGATCCACGTTGGCAAAAACAAGCTGTCCCGAACGGGCGGTCATGAAAACCACCCAGGCCAGCAGGGCGTAGCGCAGAAACCGGAGGTACCTGTCGAAGGAGTAGGGGATGAATCGGTTGAACTTCTTTTTGAAGAGCTTCCTTCCCAGTTTGCTTACGAGCTCCTGGACCGTGCCGAAGGGGCAGACCCATCCGCAGAACAGGGGGCCCAGCAGCAGGGCCGACGCAAAAACGATGAGCATGAGAACCAGGTTGGACTCGTGGGCCTTCTTGACGAAGGTTCCCGCCGTGATCAGCTGGTAGAGGCTCACCACCCCTCCGAAGGGACAGACCGCGTGGAGGGACGCATTTCCTATAAGGGGAATGGCCGCTCCCGTTTCAGCCAGGGTATGGTTAACGGCGATCAGGGCGATAAACACCAGAAAGAATATCTGGACGGTTTTCCTCAAACGATTCTTTTTCACTTCCCGCTCCTTTTAAAGGTAAATCTCAATTAAGTATAGGCTATTCGCAATGTATGAACAAATTATGAACGAAAAATAGATTAAAAATAATTATTTCCCTATCCGCCGCACCGTTTCTACCCGGAAAAACCGTTGTAAAAAGGGAGCAATCGGTTTATACTTTTCCCGATTCCTCCGGATTGGTGAGAAATGGAAAAAAAAATCAGCTTTAAAAAATACTATCCCTCCATCATCCTCCTGTTTCCTCTCTTTCTCTGCCTTACCTTCGCCGGTCTCGCCGCGCTGGAGTACGTCCGCCTCCGGAGCGCCATGATGAGTATCGCCGAGTCTCTCCCCATCCTTCTGGCCGATGATTTTCAGGACAGGGCCACCGGCCCCGGGGCTATTTCCCGGGACGAGGAGATGCTCAACCGCCGCCTTTTTAACGGGATAAGCGATAAATTCCAGCTCCAGTGGGTCTATACCCTGGTGGAGGAGGGGGGCCATTTCTATTTTTCCGCCCCCACCGTATCGGAGGAAGAGGCCCTGGAGAGGGACCGGTGGTACTACTTCCCCTACGAGGATCCCCCCGAAGCATTCCTGCGGGCCTACCGGGAGGGGAGGAAGACATTCTCCCTCTACCGGGACAGCTGGGGCAGGACCTTCTCCCTCATCCTCCCCCTGACAAGCCCCTGCGTGGATATCTCCCTGGGGCAATTTCTCCGCTGGGGCCTCCTCAACCGGTCCATGGAGTTTATCTTTCTCCTCCTGATCGGGGTGCTCGTGGAGATCTGGCTGGTCATCATGAAATTGAAGAACGAAGAGCTCTCCCTGATCCGCCATGAGGCGTCCACCCACAAGAGGGAACTGGAGCGGGTCCTCTACGAGCGGAATCAGGAAAGCAAAATACGGGCCGACAAGTACGCCCGCCTGAATATGCGTCTCATAGCCGCCCTGGAGGCGAGCAATCTGACCCTGGTGATACTGAACCTGGACGATATGACGATACGCCAGGAGACCCCCTTCACCTACGAGGGGGAGGACCCGGAGAGGATAGAGGGGGCCATCAGCTTCGAGGGGTTCTTCCTGGAGTACATCCATCCCAACGGACACCATGTCATCAAGGATACCCTCCATGAGTTTCTGCAAGAGGGGATAGACGAAAAGAATGTGGAGCTCCGCATCTTCCATGAGGGGCGGTGGCTCTGGTTCCGCTTCTACTGCCGGAGGAACAGCGCCGACTCCCACGAGCTGGTGATTCTGGGGCAGATGATCCACCATGAGAAAGTCCGCAGCGAGGAGCTCTACCGCAAGGCGAATTACGACGCCCTGACCGATATGGTCAACCGCCACTACTGCTACTCCTTCCTGGAGGAGGCTTTGGAGCAGAAACGGAGACGGGATTTCCCCATGGCCGTAGCCTTCATAGACGCGGACTCCCTGAAGCAGGTGAACGACTCCCTGGGCCATAAGCAGGGGGACCGCTATCTTCTGGATATCGTGGAGATCATCGGCCGGGTCATCCGGGAGGAAGATATTCTGGGGCGCATCGGGGGGGATGAATTCCTCCTCATCTGCCCCCGGACCTCGGAGCAGGATTTCTCGGTCATGGAAAAGCGGATCGATGAGGAGATCGAACGGTTCAACGGCCGGTCCGACCGGGATTATCTCGTCTCCTTCAGTCTGGGATTCGTGGAAGTTACCGGCCTTGCCGATCTGACCGTTGATGAAATTCTGGAAGAGGCGGACTCCCGCATGTACGAGAAGAAAACCCTCAAGAAACAGCGGGGCGGGGGGCTCTCCCTCCGCAGCTAAGGGGAAAGAACTTCCTGTTGACAGGGATGAAGCTGTGGGTGTATCCTTGGAAATGTAACCGCTTACATTATTATTACAATAGGATGGGATGAGTTGGGAGTCAGGATAGAGGATGTGGCCCGGGAGGCGGGAGTTTCCACGGCCACCGTGTCCCGGGTGATAAACAACCTGGGCGTGAGGGACCGCACAAAGGAGAGGGTGCTCGCCGCCATGGAAAAGCTCCGGTGGGAGCCCAGTCTGGCCGCCCGCTCCCTCACGACCGGGAAGGGCCGTTCCGTGGGCGTGGTGGTTCCCTCCCTGACCAATCCCTATTTTTCGGAGATCGTGGAGAGCATAGAGACCTGCCTGACCGCCGAGGGGTATCTGGGTATACTGGTCAGTTCCGGGAGCGACCGGTCCGACGCAAGGGAGAGGGATGTGACCGAAACCCTGATCAGAAGGCGGGTGGACGGCATTATCCTGGTGGACGGCACCTATGAGAACAATCACAACGGCTTTCTTACTGCGGCGGCCCGCAAGCTCCCCCTGGTGGTGATCAACGGCGCCCCCGGCCTGGAAGGGGTGGATCTGGTCATGACCGATCAGGCCCTGGGCATGGTCAGGGCGCTCGATCATCTTTACGGCCTGGGCCACCGGCGCATCGCCTTTTTCCGGGCCGACCGGGAGGCCAGCGCGGATGTGAAAATGGATGCCTATGCCCGCTGGCACGGGGATAAGGGGCTGGAGGTTGATCCCCGGATGATCGTGCGCTTCACCGAGGTGAACCGGTCCCGCATCCTGGGGGAGATGGAGGAGGCGGTCTACCGCT